>JAFTBD010000009.1 GCA_017455385.1 Clostridia bacterium | reverse complement strand
CGGGGATAGTAGCCATGTGACCTCCTACAGTATAACTATGCCGTTTTTACGCGCCTGTGTTAACGTGTCTTCGTCCCACAGAGATACTTGCACTTCGCCGATATGCGCCTTCTCGAGAAGGAGCATCGACAGACGCGACTGACCGATGCCGCCGCCCATCGTGAGGGGGAGCTCATCCGCGAGCACCGCCTTATGGAAGGGGAATGCGCGACGATGATCCGCGCCCGCCTTCTTGAGCTGACTGTCCATGCTCGCCGCATCCACGCGGATGCCCATCGAGGAAACCTCGAACGCTCTGCCGAGCACCTCGTCGTAAAAGAGGATGTCGCCGTTCAGCGCCCAGTCGTCGTAGTCGGGCGCCCTGCCGTCGTGCTTGATGCCGCTCTTCAGGACGTCGCCGATCTGCATGACGAAAGCGGTCTTGTATTCTTCGAGGAATGCGTCCTCTCTCTCCTTCGGGGTCAGGTCGGGGTAGCGGTCCTCGAGCTGTTGGGTGGTGACGAAAGCCACTTCGCGGCAGAGGGTGGTCTTCAAGGCGGGGTAACGCTTGTTGAGCTCCTCTTTGGTGTCCGCGATGGCGGCGACGATGGCTTTGACCGTGGCTTTCAAATAGTCCACGTTGCGATCCTCGCGGGAGATCACCTTCTCCCAGTCCCATTGATCCACGTAAATGGAATGCAGGTTGTCCATCTCCTCGTCGCGGCGGATGGCGTTCATATCGGTGTAAATACCTTGCCCGATGGGGAACCCGTAGTTTTTCAGCGCTTGACGTTTCCACGTCGCGAGGGAGTGGACGATATGCGCCTCGGCGCCCGTTTCTTTGATGTCGAAGTTCACCGCGCGCTCCACGCCGTTCAGGTCGTCGTTGAGTCCCGTCTTGGGATCCACGAAGAGGGGGGCGGATACGCGGATGAGATTCAGGCTCTTGGAGAGCTTGTCCTCGAAGGTGCGCTTCAGGAAGCCGATCGCCACCTGTGTGTCGTAGGTGCCGAGCGGGCTGTGATATTTATCGGGAATGATGAAATTGCTCATAATGATACCTCTTTTTCCTATTATAATAAATTTTCGCGCGCATTACAACAAAAACGAGTCTTTTTGAGTAGGAAGAAGTATTTTATCGTGTTATAATATACGTAAACAACTTTGAATAGGGAGGAATACCTATGTTGAGAGATTGGCAAAAAGAGAAAGAGGCTCGCGTCGAATTCATCCGCGAACTGCTCCGCACGAGCGGTGCGAAAGGCATCATATTCGGCAATAGCGGCGGCAAGGACAGCGCTCTCGTCGCGGCACTCTCCAAGGCGGCGACCGACAACGTGCTCGGCGTGATGATGCCCTGCGCCTCCAAGAGAAATTACGGCGAGGATCTCGAAGACGCGAAGAAAGTTGCGGAGAAATACGGCATCCCGACGATGGTCGTGGACCTCACCAAGACCCGCGAAGAGCTCGTCTCGGCGATAGGCATCCCCCTCGTGAGCAAAAGTTCCCTTCCCAATGTCGCCCCGCGTCTCAGAATGACTACCCTGTACGCCATCGGTGCGGAGAAAGGTTATCTCGTCGCCGGCACGGGCAATAAGAGCGAGCGATATATGGGCTATTTCACGAAGTTCGGCGACGGCGCCTGCGACTTCAATCCCATCGCCGACCTGACGGCAACGGAAGTATTCGACTTCCTCCGCTTCCTCGGCGCCCCAGCCCACGTCGTCGAGAAAGCCCCTTCCGCAGGTCTTTTCGAGGGACAGACAGACGAGTCCGAAATGGGCGTCACCTACGCGGAGATCGACGCGTTCCTCGCGGGGAAGCCTGTCAGCGAGAAAGCGCAGGCGATCATTGAAAAGTACCACAGATCATCTTTACATAAGATGACAATGCCCAAGACGTATAAAGAGTAAAAACTCTTTAATGCGGAATGCGGAACTTATTCCAATTCGGAATTCGGAATGCGGAATGCGGAATAAAGGTGCGCTGACGCTTTATCCAATTAGGAATTATGAATTAGGAATTAGGAATGAAGGTAACGCGCAAAGCGCGATCCTAATAATTCTCCAAAGAGCTACTTAATAATAGAGCGGAAATAGGCGCCGAGCAAGTAGGCTTGCGAAATTATGAGTAAGCCGTATGCGGACGCGCCGATGAACGCTCGTTAAATCGCGAACGAGACTGGTGTCTCGGAGCGGCAAGGCAGTATGCCGATATGTCGCAGTAGAGACAGCGACAACTGTCTCGGCGACAAGAGGCGTACAATGCCGCGCAGAGCGTGGAGAGTGGTGCGAAGACAAGCGCTTCGCAACAAAAAATACAAAAAAGGAAGAGCGTGGAAAAGGTGGTAGAGACAAGTGCTCCATCCGTCTTTCCCCAAATAATAAAATAATTAAACGAGAGCGGAGAGTGGTGCGAAGACAAGCGCTCCGCAATAAAGAATAAAAAAGGAAGAGCGTGGAGAGTGGTGCAGATACGAGCGCACTCCGAGGAGGCGGGTCTGAGCGTACTTCTCGTACGTGATGCCCGACGACGCAGGTAGTTAGCGAAGTAGATGCGCCGCTATGCACGCTCGCGTAAACATTTATGTTTAACATAGTATTATTGGAACCGGAGATCCCACAAAACACCGGCAACATCGCCCGCACTTGCGCCGCGACGAACACCGCCCTTCATCTCATCAAGCCGCTCGGCTTCTCGTTGGATGAGAAGTCTCTCCGCCGTGCGGGGCTGGACTATTGGGATAAAGTCACGGTGAAGGTTTACGAGAATTTGTCGGATTTTTACGAGCAAAACAAAGAAAACATCTCGGCGGGCGCCAACCTGTATTTCGCCTCCACGAAGGCGGCGAAGACCTATGTGGACGTCCAATATAAAGACGGAGATTATATCGTCTTCGGGAAGGAGACGAAGGGTATAGACGAGGCGATCCTCCGTGAGAATTACGACCGCACCGTCCGCATCCCGATGTGGGGCGCCCTCCGCTCCCTCAATCTCTCGAACAGCGTCGCGATAATTCTTTATGAAGCATTGCGTCAGAATGGATTCGATAAGCTCACCCTGACGGGCAAACTTCGAGGCGGCCCAATGAATTGACCTAACGGTCGTGAATCGGCTATCGCCATGAATTGCACGCTTTGCGTGCATTATGGATATATTTATCCGACACGCGGCATAGCCGCTATTCACGGAGAGCGTAGCTCGAGCATTCACGACCGCATCGCGCTCAATTCGTGCACAAAGTGCAATCCACTATGCGAACCGCCTTGCGCGATTCGCATTTTTCTTGCGCAAAGAGCAAAAATATTTTCGATTTACCCATTGAAAACTCTTCGCGTGTGTGTTATAATACTTTACGAGCGTAAAAGCTATATTATCTTATAAGGAGAACAAAATTATGCCCAGAGTTATCAGTGACGAATGTGTGATGTGCGGCGCTTGCAGCGCTACCTGCCCCGTGAGTGCTATCGCGGAAGGCGATGGAAAGTACGAGATCGATAAAGAGCAATGCATCGACTGCGGCGCTTGCGAAGCAGGCTGCCCGACCGGTGCTATTTCGGAAGAATAATCTAAAAAAACCATCATACGACGAGCCACCAGCCAGCCGGCTGGTGGTTTTCGCCACAGGGAGAAAGTATGCAGATCAATACCGCTTTGTTTGACAGGGGAGACACCGTCGGAGTCGCCGTTTCGGGCGGACGCGACAGTATGAGCCTGCTGCATTATCTGTCGGAAGAGAAGAACAGCCTGATGATCAACGTGGTGGCTATCCACGTGGAGCACGGCATTCGCGGGGCGGAGAGCCGGTCGGATGAGCAGTTCGTCGGATCTTTCTGCGAGGAACGCGGCATCCCCCTTTACAGGGTGAATGTGGACGTTCCCAAGTACGCCAAGGAGAATCTCATCGGGGTGGAGCAAGCCGCGCGCGAGCTTCGCTACCGTTATTTCGACGAGCTCTTGAAAAAGGGCATCGTGGACAAGATCGCCACCGCGCACCAACTGGACGACCAATGCGAGACTGTGCTGATGCGCATCTTCCGCGGGACGGGCGTCAAGGGGTTGGAAGGCATTCCGAGCGCGCGCAGCGGCAAATACATCCGTCCGATGCTCGGGCTCACCCGTCAAGAGATCAGCGAATATTGCGAGGCGAATCACGTCCCCCACGTCGAGGACAGCACGAATTATAACCTCGAATACACCCGCAATTTCATCAGACACGAAGTGTTTCCCGTGGTGGAGAAGATGTTCCCGCAGTACCGCAAGAGTATCGAGCGTTTGACCGGCGCGGCGAAAGAATGCATCGCCTTTATGGACAGCGTCGCCGTCCCGTACGAAGTGGACGACCGCTCGAGGATCATCTTCAGCGTCAAGGCGCTCTCGGAGGCGCATCCCGCTCTCGTTCGCCACAGCATCCGCAAAGCGATGATCGAGCAGGGCTTGGCTCTCGACTTCGAGCAGTGCAATCTCTTGGACGTTCTGTCCCTTCTCAATAAGGAGACGGGCAAGGAGGTCAGCCTGTCGCAGGGGCTCATCGCCGCCAAGGCGCCCGAGCACTTGATGATCATGCGCGCCGCCACCGTAGAGCCCTATGAGATCCCCTTCACGAAGGGTGAGATCAAGCTTCCGAACGGCAATACCCTCGTCATCGGGGAGTACCGCGGCGTGGGACTGCGCTTCGATCCCAAGAAACTGCCCGAAGGCACCGTGATCCGCAATCGTCGCGACGGAGACATCTTTACGGCGTTCGGCGGCTTCACCAAGACCCTCGGCAATTATCTCACCAATATCAAATACCCCGGCAGGGACAGGGACGATCTGCCCCTCATCGCCTGCGGGAAAGAGATCCTCGTGATCTGCGGCGTGGAGATCTCCTCGAAAGTCAAAGTGGACGAAACGACGGAAGACGTCTACACCGTGAAAGTCATCCACGGCTGATATGCGAGCCGTGCCCCTTTTGCAAGAGTATCTTTCCGCACCCCTTTACCTCGTGGGTGGGGCGGTGCGGAATGAGCTTCTCGGCTTACCCATTACCGATATCGACATCTGTTCTTCGTTGTCCGCGCTCACCGTGAAGGAAGAGCTCGGCGACGCTTTTGTCGTTCGCGACGTGAATCCGCGCATCGGCACGGTGAAGATCGAGAAGGGGGAGCATTACTACGAATACACTCAGTTCCGCCGCGACAGTTACCCCGTTTCCTCGGGCGCGCACAGACCCCTCGAGGTGGAGTTCGTCGCCACACCGGAGGAAGACGCTTTTCGCCGCGATTTCACGGTGAACGCCCTCTATAAGAGGGTGTCGGACGGCGTCATCCTCGATCCGACGGGCGGACTTGTCGATCTGCAAAAGAAATTACTTCGCACCACCCGCGCCCCCGAAGACGTCTTCTCGGAGGACGGACTGCGCCTCTTGCGTTTGGTGCGTTTTGCCGCGGAGCTCGGCTTCGAGATCGAGGAGAAGACCCTCCTCGCCGCCAAAAAACACGCGCACCTGCTCGCGGACATCTCGCCCGAGCGCATCCGAGAAGAATTCATGAAGATCCTCGTCGCGGACGTCAAATACGGTGTGGAAGGGGCAGTCTTTCGCGGACTGGAACTCTGCCGCGAGATAGGTCTCTTTGCGTATTTCCTTCCCGAACTCACGGAATGTATCGGCATCGAGCAGAAGTCGGTCTATCATAAATACGACGTGTATTATCACACCTTGCATACCGTCGCCGCCGCGCCGCTCCATCTTCGTTTGGCGGCTGTCCTCCACGACATCGGTAAGCCGATCTGCTTCAAACGGGACGGGAATATGCATATGCATTCGGTGGAGAGCGCCGCCCTCACCGAGGTCATTATGACGCGACTGCGCTTCCCGAAAAAGGAGATCGCTCGCACACGCGAGATCGTCAGGTGGCATATGTTCGACTTCAACGGACAGGCGTCGGAGAATAAAAAGCGGCAGTTCGTCGTGCGCGAATGGGACTATTTGGAGGACATCGTCGCGCTGAAGAATGCGGACAGTATCGGCACGGGCTATTTCAAAGAGAATGAATTCGGGAATTACCTGCTCGAGCTCAAGGAGAAAATGCGGGCGGAAGGGGTGCCGACCTCGCTCAAAGAGCTGCCCGTAAACGGAGAGGATCTCGTGCGTCTCGGCGTTCCCGAGGAACTGCGTGCGCACGTTTTGACGACCCTGCTCGAAAGGCTCGCCATCGAAGGCGTGAAGCGGGACCGCGACAGCGCCCTCAAGGAAGCCGTGCATATTTGGAAAGAAACGGAGGAAAAAAGCTGATGGAGATCGCGATCATCATTCTTATCATAGTGAATATCGCCCTGAGCGTGGCGCTCTTTATGTCGGGGAAAAAAGGCGGCGGAGGCGTCAGCGCGCGGGACGTGGAGAATATCGTCCGCGACGAAGCGGAGCATCAAACGCAGACTATGCAGGGCGTTGTGAACGGATCCAACGCCGCGCTTCTCAATGCAATCAAAATGCACACCGAGACGCAAGGGACGAATACCGATAAATTCATGAATTACATCGCGCAGAGCGCCGAGCGTCAAGACAAGCGTCAGCAGGAATTCATGACGAGTGTGGATGCCAAGCTCGAGGCGATGCGCATCGGACTGGACCGCACCCTCGCGGACGTCAGGCGGGAGAACGGCGAACAGCTGGAGAAAATGCGCGCGGTCGTGGAGGAGAAGATGCAGTCCACCCTGACCGAGCGGCTGAATCATTCCTTCGGGCTCATCGGCGAGCAGCTGGATAAAGTCCGGGAAGGGCTCGGCGAAATGCGCAATCTCACCGAGGGCGTCACCGATCTCAAAAGGGTGCTCGGCGGCGTGAAGACGAGAGGCGTCTGGGGCGAAGTGTCCCTCGGCACCCTCCTCGAGGAGATCCTCGTGAAAGAGCAATATATCGTCAATGCCTCCATCGGCACCAAGCGCGAGGTGGTGGAATACGCCGTCGCAATGCCCGGCAAGGGAGACGAGAAGGTCTTGATGCCCATCGACGCTAAGTTCCCGCTTGAGGACTATCAGCGTTTGGTCGAGGCGAGCGAGACGGGGGATAAGCCCCTTGTGGAAGCGATGGGCGCCGCGCTCGAACGCCGTATCAAGGACGAGGCGAAGAGCATCGCGGAGAAGTATATCAAGCCCCCGCAGACCACCGATTTCGCCGTGATGTATCTCCCCATCGAAGGACTTTTCGCCGAGGTGACGAGACGGCAGGGGCTCCAAGAATACGTGCACAATAAACACCGCGTCCTCATTACGGGGCCGACGACGCTCGCCGCGCTCCTCAACAGTTTGCAGGTCGGGTTCAAAACCCTCGCCATCGAGAAGCGGAGCCGCGAGATCTGGAAGCTCCTCTCCCAGTTCAAGACGGAATTTATCCGTTTCAATGAGCTCTTGGAGAGCACGCAGAAATACGTTGACAGGGCGTCGGACAGCATCCGCTCCGCCTCGGATAGGACTCTGTCTATTCAGAAAAAGCTCTCAAAAGTGGAGCTATTGGAAGAGCCTTCCGACGAGGAGTGAGCGCGTATAGTAGCGCATATACTTCGCTACTATCTCGCTCGTCGGGCATCACGTACAAGGAGTACGCTCAGACCCGCCTCCTCGAAGAGCGCTCGTCTCTGCACCACTCTCCGCCTCCAACACCCCAAAGAATTTGCGATTCTTCGGGGCCCCAACGGAGGCTCCGCGCTCACTGTGCTTAGTGGGTTGTGGCACATATACCGCTCCACCGTTTTTTGTCCGAATGGTTGCGTGCTGCTTCGGAATGTGGAATTAAGGTCTCGCTACGCGAGAGTAAAATAGTATGGGATCCGGAATTTCAACGCGCCTGCCAAGAAAAGTACCGAAGAAACACACTTTACAAAAAACAATAAATTATGTTACTATTATAAAATGAGCATTAAGAAGAAGCTACTGCTTACCAACGCACTCATATTCGTCGTTATGGTCATACTCGCGCTCGGGTATAACCTTTTTGCGAATGCGCTGATGGATAAATTCTCCGTGATGGAGACGACGGAGAGCGAGATCAAGCAGGTCTCGGACGTTTTCGTCGCCGCGACGGACGACGACAGCAAGGCGCAGCAGCTCAAACAGCTCGGCTACGCGCTCTCTGTTTACGAGATCGTATCGACGGGCACCGACCTCGACGACGCCAAGCTCGTGAAAGACTACGGGTACGTCGTCAAAGGCTACAAGTTCACGGTGCAGACCGTCACGCCGAAGGTCGTGATGTTCTCCAATAAGATCATGTTCGAGTCTCGGCAGAACGGCAGGATCTATGCCGCGGTCAAGGTCTCGACGAGAGAGAGCACCTTCAACCTCGCGAATAGCATCGCCATCGCCGTGATGATACTGGCGTGCGGCATTGCGGTGTTCTTCGCCTGCTATTATCAGTATTACACCATCTTCCCGCCTCTCACCACCCTGCGCGGCGGATTGAAACAGGTGGCGGCGGGCAACTATTCCTTCCAGCTCCGCGGCGGCAACCGTGATGAGATCGGCGCGGTCATCAGCGACTTCGAGCTGATGCGTCAGCGTCTCGCCGACCTCGAGCGGCAGAAGTCGGAATTCGATCGTCAGCGCGGAGAGATCATCGCGGGCATCAGCCACGACCTCAAAACGCCGCTCACCACCATCCAAGGCTACACCAAAGGGCTTCTGGACGGTGTGGCGAATACTCCCGAGAAGACCGAGCGGTATTTGAGGACCATCTACGAGACCGCCCTCACGATGAATGCGCTCGTGAACCAGCTGAATGAATTCTCCAAGATGGATATCGACACCATCGAATACAGCTTCCGTGAGCGCGATATGGTGGAGCTCCTGTCGGACTTCGCCGCCATCCACGTCCCCATCTATGCGACGAAAGGGCTGGTGATCACGACCGATTTCTTCCCGAGTCCCGTCCTCGCGGACATCGACAAGGAGCAGTTCCTGCGCGTGGTGCAGAATATCCTCGACAACAGCGTGAAGTATAAAGACAAGTCGGAAGGTCACGCGCTCATCAGAGTATATGCGGAAGACGCGAATGCCGTCTTGGAGATATCGGACGACGGTCCCGGCGTGTCACCGCACGAGATCAATTATATATTCGAGAGTTACTATAGGGGCGATCCCTCCCGCACGAATCCCACGACGGGAAGCGGACTGGGACTCTCCATCGTGAAAACCATCATCACGGCACACGGCGGCACCGTGGAAGCCGTAAACGACAACGGGCTGAAGATCATCATTAAGATCCCCCAAAGGAGGAAAAGAAATTGAGAAGAATACTGATAGTGGAAGATGAGAAGAATATCGCCGAGATCGAACGCGACTATTTGGAGCTGGACGGCTTCGAGGTCATCATCGAGAATAACGGTGCGGCGGGCTTCGACCGCGCGATGAAAGAGGATTTCGACCTCGTGATCCTCGACATCATGCTCCCCGATATGGACGGCTTCGAGATCTGTCGTTCTCTCCGTAAGGAGAAGGACGTGCCTATCTTGATGGTCACGGCGAAAGTCGCCAGCATCGACAAGGTGCGTGGGCTCGGGATCGGCGCGGACGACTATATCGTCAAGCCTTTCGACCCCGCGGAGCTCGTCGCTCGCGTCAAGGCGCATATCGCTCGCTACGAGCGGATCAAGGGCAATTCGCAGGAGAAGGGCGTGGACATCGAATACCGCGACCTCGTCATCAAGCCGCTCTCGAGGAGGGTCTTCTTCAAGGGCGAAGAGGTCTTTTTGACCGCGAAAGAATTCGACCTTCTGTATTTCCTTGCCAGCAACCCCAATGTGGTCTTCCGCAAGGAGACCATTTTCGATAAAGTGTGGGGCGTGGACAGCTACGGCGACGCGGGCACGGTGGTCGTGCACCTGACGCATATTCGCGACAAGATCCCGATGGATTACATCGAGACGGTGAGAGGCGTGGGCTACCGCTTCAGCATGCAGCCGGAACAATAATGTTCACGGGGGATTATCACACCCATACCGTTTTCAGCGACGGCAAAGGCACCGTTATGGAGAATGCCGCCGCCGCGAAGGAGAAGGGACTTCGGGAAGTGGCGATCACCGATCACGGATTCAATATCCCGACGATGAGCTTCAAGAAGTACCTCGAGGCGAAAGACCTCTGCAAGGCGGCGGAGGACGCCCTCGGCATCCGCGTCATCAGCGGCATCGAGGCGAACCTCATCTCCCTCGAAGGCGATATCGACGTGAAGGATGAGGAGCTGTCCGCCATCGACTATTTGACGGTAGGCTTCCACAAATTCGCTTGGTTCAACGGGCTGAAAGACTTCATGAAGATGTATGCCGTCACTTATTTCAACGGGCTGATCACGACGGGGGAGAAGGCGATCGAGCGCAATACGAAGGCAATGATCGCCGCCATTCGACGCTATCCCGTCAAAGTCATCACCCATATAGACCACAGCCTGAAAGTGGATGTCGCCGCCGTCGCCGCCGTATGTGCGGAAAAAGGCGTCCTCATCGAGATCAACGCCAAACATCTGAAAGACCTCGAGGGTCAATGGGAGCATTTGGTCCAAAGCGGCGCGCATTTCATCGTGAATACCGACGCGCATACGCCCGCCGAGGTAGGGGAATTGTCCGCCCCCTTCGAAGCCGCCGTGGCGCATGGCATCGAGAAAGAACGGATCGTGAATTATTACGGAGAATAGATATGCCGAGACATTTTACGCACTATTACTTTTCCAATACGCTCACGAAAGATACCTCGTACGCTCTCTCCGCCATCATTAAGCTCTATCCGGACGCATACCTGCTCGGGAGTCTCGGGACGGAATGTCTGACGGGCAGCGAGCACGATGAACGATTGCGCTCGGCGGATCCCGTGCAGATCTTCGGTGTGACCGCGCGCCATATTTTCAAGAACGGTTCCAAATGTCAATTAAGTTATATGCTCGGCTATCTCGCGCACTATGCGCTGGATCGGGTGCTCTTGCCTTACGAGGAGTATTTTGCGGCGAATGGCGTCGCAGGGTACTTCGGCGGCGCGGCGGAGACGCAGAGCGTCCGCGACATCGAGATCGGGATCGATCGTCATATCGTACGTGATTATCTCGGACAGGAGAATGCGCTCGAGCTCGTGGATCGCCTCACGATCCGCAAACCGGTATTGGAAGAGATCTGCAACCTCTATGTGGACGTCCTCAACGACCTCGCCGACGTGTGCATGAGTTACAGAAAGACCTATGCGCTTTTGGAAGGGGTGAAACTCGATATCCCGCTCTCGGAAGGACTCGGCAGGCTGGACTATATGAACCGCGAGAACCGTGAATGGCGGATGGCGAACGGCGAGATGACGAATCTGTCCGTCGACGAAGTCATGAAAGAACAGTACGAGATCGCCTACGACCTGCTCGAAGAATACATGGCGATGGCACGTAGCAATAAGACCATTGCGGAAGAGAAATTCTATTAAGTAACCGAATTTGTGCGCAAAGCGCGATCCTAATAATCCTCCAATAAACAACTTAAAAAAGAGAGCGGAACCGAAACGCTATGCTCTAATTCGGAATTAGGAATTAGGAATTAGGAATTAAGGTGGCGCGCAAAGCGCGAATGAATTGCACCCTTTAGCGAGCGTAGCGAACGGGCAAAGGGGGATCGGGTTTTTCGAGGAACGAGAAAAAACGGGGGATTTTTCAAAATCCACCATTCCCGCGTCGGCTACTTCGTGCCTTTGGCGGCAATCAATCCTCCTTTATAAAAGGATGCAATGGCGCTGTGCAGGCAAGTTCACGCGGTGTATCCATCGTTCACGTGCGAAGCCCATTATTCCAAATCACTGCTTTTACAGATATAATATCCCCAATCTTCGCTGTCCTCCGATACGGGGAGGAATGTCCAGTCGCAATTTTCGTCGGGCGCTTCGCCCAGTCTGCCGGGCACGCCGTATAACACCACGTCTCCCACGATGCCGATGAGGTAATCTTCTTCGGGCATCCGGACCCATTTGGAGCCTTCGATGAGTTTCTCGAAACCCGGGAATGGTTCGCCTCGCTCGAATATCTCCCTGAGCTTGCGATGCTTCGGATCTTCATCGGGCATTGTGACGGTTTCTTGCGGCACTTCTTCCGATCGCTCTTCCGAGCTCTCTTCGGCGTGCCCCGAAGTTTCTTCCGTTTCTTCGGATATTTCCGCATTTGTGGTCATTGTTTCCGCTTCGCTCTTCGGGGCTTCTTCCGTTAAGGCGGAGAGGAGCTCCCACTTCCGTAGGGCGCCACCCTCGCGGAAAGCATACAGGCGCATTCCGTCCCGCTCCGCGAGGATCGCCGCGGGCGTTTCGGAGAAGAAGAGCTCGCCTGCGTCCGTCTTCGGATCGAGCCTACTGCCCGCGCCGTCGGTCGCGATGACAAAGGCATAGCCTTGCGGCAATTTGACGTGGCAGGCGCCATTCTCGGTCATTATCGTCAGGGAGGCTCGGACGACTCCGTCTTCCCCTCGCAAAAAAAGTTTTTCGATATACATATGGGTCCCTTCCTTTCGGTCTATACTTGTTTTGCGGGGACCTCTCTTTTTTTTACGGGAAAAGGAGAGAGTTCCGCGCGCGCTCGCAATTTGTTCGGTAAAACAATTGCAATATTCGTTTTAATAATATATAATTATTTATCGGAGGCGTTTTTTATGCCTCTTACTAAACGTGGAGATACTGTCATGCGTAGAAGAGTTTTAATGGTCATTGTTGCGATCGCGCTATTGTGCTGTGTGTTCGGCGCGCTCGTCGCTTGCGAGAGCTACAAGGCGACGCCCATCTCGCCTGTGGGAGACAAGGATGCGGTCGTCGAGAGCAACGGCGGTCTTGTGGTCAAACAAGGCAACTATCTTTATTTTGTCAATGGTTACAGCGGTTATCTCACCGAGAACGGCGAGGACAACTGGTTCGGTAACGTGACGAAGGGCGCCATCGTTCGCGCCACGATCAATGAGGGCGGTTCCCTCTCCGATTACGTCGTCGTCGTGCCGAAGAGCGTGATGGCGGATTCCGAGGACATCGGCTTCTCCATCTTCGGCGAATATATCTATTATGTCAGCCCCTCTGCGGATGAGGACAGGAATTCCGGCTCGGTCAAGACGAGCACCCTCCAGGTCCTCCGTACGAAGATCGACGGCACGGGCACGCAGCTCATCCTCACGCTCGACAATACTTCCGTGCGTTATAAGTACACGTCCGCCGCTCTCTTCATCTACGACACCACCGACAGCGAGAATAAGATCCTTTACGCCAAGGACCTCACGAAGAATAAGTTCAAGAAGAAGGATATGGGCACCGTCATCGCGGAGAAGGTCACGAGCGTCAGCTTCCCGAAGAACGAGACGTATGACCCCAAGAAGGGCGTGACCGCCGCGGACTATGTCTTCTACACCAAGGCGACCGAGGATCAGTACGATTCCAATAATATCCTCTATGTGGCGTCCCCCGACGGCTCCGTGAATAAGGAAGTCATCGGTGAGAATAGTTACGGTGACAAGAAATACAGCCTCAGCTTCGTTTCTTCCGCCGTGACGAATGACAAGGTCGCGCTTTATTACACCAAGACGTCTTATGTTGCGATGTCTTCCACATCGCAGGTCGAGGGCACCTTCGGCTATAGCTTCGATGCTTCCTTCACCTTCAATAAGGACAATGAGAAGAAGCTCACGAGCGAGAGCCTGTCCTCCGTCTATGCGGTCGGTTTCGACGGTCTCCTCGTCTACGGCAGTGACAAGAATACCGTCCTTTACAAGACGGACGGCACGCAGCAATTCTACGGCGAGCTCAAGATGAATACCTTCATCGCGATGGATGACACCTATTTCTATTATCTCAACGGAGACAGCAAGCTCCTTCGTTTCGCGAAGTCGGACGATCAGAATGCTTGCTATGCCTACGATGGCGACAAGAAGTTCATGACTTCTTTCACCGGGGTGGAAGGCTTCGGCGATTATCTCTACGGCATCATTGACGACGACTACGATTACGTCTATCGTCTCGACCTCACCACCATCAGCGCCACCGACATCACGGCGGCGAAGCTCGAGCGTATCGGCATCGTGACCGAGGAGGACGACAAGAAGATGAAAGAAGAGGAGAAGTCTTCCGATTCCGACAAATAACAGACAGCGCTTCCCGCAAAGGAAAAGCAAGAGGGCAGTCACGGTCATCCCGCGACTGCTTTTTCTTATCGAATGTATTGTTACCAAAAAAAGAGGAAAGGCACCTCGGAGAGGTCAAAACGTGCTTTTTTGTCGGTCGTTTCGGGGGATATCGTCTCCCTGCGCCGAGAGGCGGAGTAAGATATGCAAAATAAATGATCTCTTTTTTTAAAAAAGTGTTTACAAATGTATGATTTATCCATATAATAATGGAACAACGGCAACTGCCATAAAGGAGAAAGATATGCCTACTTACAGATTGTGCCCGCGTTGCGAGCTCAATTACATCACGGAAGACGAAGAATACTGCAGCGTTTGCAGAGACGAATTGCACGGGATCGTGCCCGAGGAGGAAGACGACGACGATCTCTTTCTGAAGACCTGCCCCCGTTGCGG
>JAFTBD010000062.1 GCA_017455385.1 Clostridia bacterium | reverse complement strand
TCGTCGAGATAGAAATACCGTCTGTAATGCATGAGCCCGATATGGTCGGGATCCCCGAGCACGGCGTAATTCTTCCACGCCCAATACGCGACGGTCATCTCATTGTAGGCGGCATTCGCGGCAGAGATATTCTCCCCCGTGTCGTCCGAAAAGTCGCAGATCGCATCGCTCACGCCGAGCGCCGCGCCCGCTTTCACGGTCACGATGAGGTCGTCTCCTTTTTCCCCTTCTCGGTGGCAACAAACGAGCAATTTGATCATGACTCCTCACTCCCTTCCGTCATCGAAAGAATACGATCGTATTCTTCTGGTCTGTCGCTTCTGAAGTCAGCGATCATTTCTTTGTATAACAACGTGTCCTCGATGAAATATTTCTCACAGGGATAGTCCGTCGCCAAGATGGCGGTGATGACCGCCCACGGCGCCCGATTCGACACAAAGACGACGTGTTTCTTCTTGCCGACCGTCACCGTGCGCTTGCCGGAATGCAACCGTTCATCCGCCGCTTCCATCGCCTCTTCGTAATACGACTTGAGGATCGGTGCTTGCTCGGCGATGTCGTAGCCCGCCGCACGAAGGCTCTCGACGTTCTCCGATCTTCTCCACTCTCCCTCGCAGATTTTCTCCGCGTACTTTTTCACCCCGCCTTCTATAAAGAAGACGTTCTCACCGATGCCCGCTTCTCTCGGAACGGCGTCGGAGAGGAGACACGGGAGGCCATTCGCCTGTGCTTCGACAGCGACCATCCCGAGCCCTTCATAGCGCGAAGTCAAGAGGAAGACGTCCATCGCGTTATAATATCTCGCCGCATTCTCAGGCGCGTGCACGATGCGTACGCGATTCGAAATGCCGAGTTTCCGCATCTTCTTACAGAGTTTCTTTTCCTCTTTTCCTTCTCCGACGAGGAGCAAGCATACGTCCTTCGACTTTGCCGCTTCGGCGGTGATATCGAGAAGGAGCGGGATATTTTTCTGATAACAGAAGCGCGCCACGCAACCGAGCGTGAGGGTGCCCTCGGGGATCCCGAGCTCTTCTCTCACTTCGTCCCGCACGGCGGGATCGAAACGATATCGATCGAGGTCGATGGCGTTTTTCAAAATGCGGCAGCGTTCGGCGTCTCTCCCATACATCCATTTCGCGGCGCTCTCGCTGCAAGCCAAAAGGTCGGTGGCGTATCTCGCGGCGTACCGCTTCAGGGTATTTTTCACGACAGAAGTGATCTCGCGCTTGTCCGTCGTGCTGTGCGCGTGACAAATACGAACTTCGACGCCCTGCTCTTTCGCCACTTTGAGCGGGAAAGGCGACAGCGACGTCAGATGGCTGTGCACCACGTCGAACTTCTGCGCGCGGAGCGCCTTACGGAACGCGCGTTTCGCGAAGGGGAAAAAGATGAAATTCGGCAGATAATGCACCGTCCATCCCTTCTCGCGGAAATGCTCGTCCGCCGCGGACGGTCCGTAGGTGAAAATATGGACGTCCATTCCCGACGTATCCATATGATCGAGGTAATTCGTCACCACAGCCTTCACGCCGCCGATACGCGCGTTGCCGATGACCTCCGCGACCCGTGTCACCCCTTCGGGGGATTGATAGCGATCGATCAAAGCGTCGATCTCCTCGCGAGTGGGCTCCTTCAAAAAGGCTTCTTCTCCGCGAAGCATCACGCCGACCGTCTTCAAGAGAATGACGAAGTCCGTCCATAGCGAGCGTTTCTCGGTGTAGAGCACGTCGTAATAGCTGCGCGCCTCGGTCGACAGGAAACTATTCCCCATCACTTGGGGAAGTCCCGTGAGCCCGGGAAGCACGGCAAACTTCCGAAACTCCCAATATTCGTACTGTTTATAGCGAACGGCGAGGGTCGCGCCGCGATCACGCCTGTGCGGGATCTCCACCCCGCCCGTGTAATAAGTGATGAGCGGACGCGGTCCGACGAAACTCATATCCCCTTTCAAAATATTCACAAGTTGCGGCAATTCGTCCAGTTTACTGCGGCGAAGGAAACGCCCGACGCGGGTGATGCGATCCTCCTCATTCGAGACGGCGCCGTCAGCGACCGCCTCCTCCGTCGAGGGGGCATTCATCGTACGGAACTTGACGACCTTGATCGTTTTCTTCTTGTATCCTTCCCGCTTCTGCACGATGAAAGGTCCACCCGAACTGTCCGCCGCCACCACGATCGCCAAAATGACGAGGAGTGGGAATGCGATCAGCAGGGCGATGAGGGCGAGTATCCGATCCATGATCCACTTAAAAGCGCCGTACATCTTCCCTAACAGTATGCGTAACGAATTATCGTTGCATAAATCGCTTGCACTATGTATAATAATATATTATAATCCATTTTTCGTGTGAGGTCAAATGAACTGTTTGCTCGTTGTCAACACTTTGAGCGGGAATGCGTCCAAAGTGCGCGAAGACGAATTGATCGAGAAATACGCGGCGGGCGACTCCGTCACGGTGCAGTACATTCGCGACGAAGAGGACTCTTATTCCGTGAATGGCGTGGATAAGCTCATCGTCTGCGGCGGGGACGGCACGCTCAATCACGCGATCAATCTCTGCCGTGATAAAGACATCGACATTTATTACCTCCCTTTCGGCACCTTCAACGAGACCGCCAAGGGACAACGTAGGGGCGCACAGCTCGCGAAGCTGGGGCGCATCGCGGATCTCGACTTCGCATACGTGGCGGCGGCAGGCTCTTTCACCGACATCGGTTACTCCCTCAGCACGAAAACCAAGCGTCGCTATAAGGTCTTCGCCTATTTCTCCAGAGTTCTCAAAAGTTACAAGGTGCACCGCATCCAAGCGGATATCTCCTTTGGCGATATCTCGGAGTCGGGCGTCTACACCCTCATCATGCTCTCCAATGCAAGGCGCTGTTTCGGGTTCCGTTTCAATCGACTGCACCGCGACAATACCGACGAGCTCCAGCTCATCACCGTCAAAGCGCCGAAAAAAGACGGCATTTGGGGCAGGATCAAGATGTTTTTCCCCTTCTTCCGCGTTTTCTTTATCGGCACGGGCAAAGACTATAAGAGCAAGAACATCCGTTTCCTCTCGGTGAAGAACGTCGTCATCGATCTCAAAGAGCCCACGCCTTTCTGCGTGGACGGAGAATGCCGCAGCCTCTCGGGCGAGGTGGTCGCGCTCAAGACCGAGCACAAAGCTCGCGTCTATCTCATCAAGCCCTGACTTATTCGCATACGATTTCCCTTCTGTCTCAAACTAAAAGTGCCGCTTTTATAAGCCCTCCTTTCGATGGGTCGGTATTGACAAAGCATTTTTTATTATGATAAAATAGCTCTATACATATTCGGAGACTGCCGCAAGGAGCTACATGAAGAGGAAATACATCGAGACCGTCGATAAGAAGATCAAGGCGAAACGTTCATTCAATACGATCGTTTCTTTGGTGATCCGCAACGTGCGCAATCAGTACCGCAATTCCGTGCTCGGCATCGTTTGGACCGTTCTGAACCCCTTGCTCTTCATGATCGTCATCTCCATCGTTTTCTCGATGCTCCTGAAACGCAATTCCGCGGACGGCTTATATTTCCCCGTCTTCATCCTCAGCGGCTTAACGGCGTTCAACTTATTCAACAACTCCACGACCACCGCCCTGACGAGCCTCGTCAATAATCACGGGCTCCTCACGAAGACGCGCATATCCCCCGAGATCTTCCCCGTCGCCGACGTTCTTTCCGCGGTGGTGAATTTCTTCTTCTCCTTCATCGCGATGTGTATCGTTATGCTGATATTCATCAAGAAAGAAGGCGTCGGCTTCCACCTGACGATGCTGATGGCTTTCGTCCCTTATCTTCCGGCGTATATCCTCTTCTGCTGCGGCGTGTCCTTCATTCTGTCCACGACCTACGTCTATTTCCGCGACATCAAGCATATCTATTCCGTCTTCAAGAAGCTATTGTATTATTTGACTCCCGTCTTCTATTCCTTCTCTCTCATCGAAGGGCACGCGACGGCGAAGTCCCTACTCATGATCAATCCCCTCTATCACTACGTCACGTATTTCCGTTCCCTCGTCATGGGACAGGTGCCCTCGCTCCTATCCCACGCCATCATTTATGCTTGGGGGATCGGGATGTTCCTCTTCGGCTACGTGATATTCCACTTCTCTAAAAAGAAGATCCCTCTCTACATTTAAGGAGCCGCCATGGAAGACATTCTCACCCCCGAAACCTTGTCGGATAGCACGAATAGAGAGCTTCCTCTCGTCGAAGTACGAGACGTCTCCATGCATTTTCGTATGCCCGGGGAGCGGATCGACAGCATCAAAGAGTATTTCATCAAGCTCTTGAAAGGCAAGCTGCATTATCAGAAGCTCGACGTGCTTGACCACGTGTCTTTCGATGTTCATCGCGGGGAGAGCGTCGGCATCCTCGGCAGGAACGGCGCCGGTAAGAGCACTCTCCTGCGTATCATCTCCGGCATTCTCGAACCCACCGACGGCTGTGTCGTCGTGCGCGGTTCCGTCGTCCCCCTCCTAAAACTCGGCGCGGGATTCGACCTCAACGCCACCGGACGGGAGAATATCTTCCTGAACGGCGCCATCCTCGGCAGGAGCAAGAAGGAGATGGAGGAACGCTACGACAGCATCGTGGCTTTTTCGGAGCTCGGTAAGTTCATGAATATGCCGCTGAAGAATTATTCTTCCGGTATGCTCGCGAGGCTCGGCTTCTCCATCGCGGTGGACGTGGAGCCCGATCTCCTCATCATCGACGAGATCCTCGCGGTCGGCGACGCGCCATTCCGAAAGAAATGCGCGAAAAAGATCGCTTCGCTCCAAGAGAACGGCACCACCCTGCTCCTTGTGTCGCACGATGCGACGCAGGTCAGGAACCTATGCAAGAGCGCCATCTGGATCAAAGACGGCAAGATCCGTCTGTCCGGTGAAGCAGGCACGGTCTGCGACGCCTATATCGCGGACTGTTCGCAAGAAAAATAAGGAGGCTATTATGTCAGTCAAGAAATCAGTGATCCCCGCCGCGGGACTCGGAACGAGATTTCTCCCTTCCACCAAGGCTGTGCCCAAAGAGATGATGACCATCGTGGATAAGCCCACCCTGCATTATATCGTGGAGGAGGCGATCCTCTCGGGCGCGGAAGAGATCCTCATCATCGTCAACGAAGGCAAGGAAGCTATCAATCGCTATTTCGGACCGAATAAGGTCTACGACGCATTGAAAAAGCCCGCCCTCGACGAGCTGAACGATCTATTATCCCGCGTGAAATTCCATTATGCCACCCAACACGTGCTGGACGGCAACGGCAGCGCCATCCTTCTCGCAAAGGAATTCTCGAACGGAGACCCCATCGCAGTCCTCTTCGGCGACGACATCATGTACAGCCCCGACTATCCCGTCACCAAGCAGCTCATCGACGCTTTCGACAGGACGGGCGGCAAGACCATCGTCGGCTGTCAGCGCCGCGAGCCCATCGAAGCCATCAAATACGGCGTCATCTCCTACGACAAGATGGAAGACGGACTTGCGAAGATCAAGGACATCGTGGAGAAGCCTCCCATCGAGGAGCTCCCCTCCGATCTCTGCTCCCTCGGCAGATTCGTATTGCCCTATTCGATGTTCGACACCCTCGCCCACACCCCCTACGACCGCGGCGAGATCATCCTCGCGAACGCCATCCGCTCCATCCTGAAGACGGAGGGCGCATTCGCCTACGAGTTCAAGGGCATTCGCTACGACATCGGGGATAAATTCGGTTTCCTGCAAGCGAACGTGGAATTCGCGCTCCGCGCCCCCTTCGGAGATAAGGTCAGAGCGTACCTGAAAGACCTCTCCGCAAAACTCTGAAAGGCTATTAGAATAAATATAAAAAGCCGTTTGATATAAGGTAGTGCAAATCAGAGAGAAGGGCGCAGAAAGATTTTTCGTTTATGAGGGAAGGCGTATTGATATACGTCGACCGAATAAACGGAAAAAGACAAAAGATCTTATTCATTCCTTTTTATCCTTTTGAAAGATCAAAAAAAAGAATGATGATTTAAAACAGAACCAATGCAAAAAGAAGTCGTCAAAGGAATTGGCGACTTCTTCGTTTATAATTTTTGTCGATCTTGCAAGCAAAGATCCCTAAGTTGTGCTACCGTTATCAAACGGCTTTTTTATAACAATATACAGATCATTCCGCCTTTTCCCTCGTTCACCATACGTCCGAGAGTCTTGCGCATCTTGACGCGGGCGTCCTCGGGAATGCCGGTAAGCTTGCTGTTCATCTCCTCTTTCACCAGCATATTCAGTGACTTGCCGAATAGGTTCGTCTCCCAGATCCCCTTCTTATCCGTCTCGAATTCGGACAGGAGATATTTCACGAGTTCCTCTCCCTGCTGTTCGCTCCCGACGATGGGCTCCACCTCGGTGTTAACGTCCACCCGCATGATGTGGAGAGAGGGTGCGGAAGCTCTGAGCCTGATGCCGTAGCGTCCCGCTTTATTGAACATTTCGGGCTCCTCGAGCACCATCTCCTCGACAGAGGGCGCGACCACGCCGTAGCCCGTCGTTTCCACCTCTTCGAGCGCGCTTTTCAGCTTCTTATACGCCTCGCCCGCCTCGCTGAGATAACGGACGTAGGTCATCATCCCGTATTCGCCGTCGATCGGCGTACCCGTTTCTTCCGATAGGACCTTATAGAATAGGTCTGCTTTCGGCATTACGGTCAGGGTGGCTTTGCCGCAGGATGCGTCCATACTCTCCACCGATATCTCCTCGAAGTATTCGCTGTCCGCCGCCGCGGAGGAGAGTTTCTTCACGTCGCGCATCAGCGTGACCTCTCCCGCGCTCTCCCGAATGCGATCGAATAGATTCGCGAGGATGCTATTTCCTTCGCTGAGAGCGCGCATCCAGTCCGGAATGCGATAATCGACCTTCTTCACGGGAAATGCCATCAAGATCTCTTCGAGGATCTCTTGAAGGTCGGATTCGCCCATCCGCAATACGTCTTTCGTGATGACCGAAACGCCGTACTTCTCCTCGAGCGCGTCTCTCAGTTTCACACATTCCGCCGAGGTGGGATCTTTGCTGTTCAAGAGGACGACGAAGGGTTTGCCGAGCCCCGTCATCTCACGAATGACTCTCTCCTCCGCCGCCACGTACGAAGCGCGCGGGATGTCGGTGATCGAGCCGTCCTGCGTCAAAACGATACCGATGGTGGAATGCTCGGATATCACCTTCTCGGTGCCGATCTCCGCCGCCTTCTCAAAGGGGATCTCCTCATCCTGCCACGGCGTGCGCACCATACGGGGTTTGCCCTCTTCCGCGCCGCATTCCGCGCCCTCCACCATATAGCCGACGCAGTCGATGAGTCTGACTTTTGCCTCGATGCCGTCGCCGAGCGTCAAAGGGATGGCTTCCGACGGGACGAATTTCGGCTGGGTGGTCATCACGCTCTTTCCCGCCGCCGATTGCGGCATCTCGTCCGTGGCGCGTTTGCGGCGGTTCACGTCCTCCATCGCGGGGAGCACGAGCGTCTCCATAAATCGTTTGATGAAGGTGGACTTTCCCGTACGAACGGGTCCCACCACCCCGAGATAGATATCTCCACCCGTCCTCGTAGCTATATCGTTATAGAGATCAAATGCTTCCATACGTCCCTCCAAGATCGTTATCCGTAATTTATACGTCCGTGGGAACGGGATTATGACGACATTTTCCCGCGCCACGGCATAAAAAAGCCGACGACCTCAGCCGACGGCTTCTTACGATATGGTTTATCATTACAGGGATGGCTGATCTATTTCTTCTTTAAGAGACCTTCCGCCTCGTAGCGCGGAACTGTGACAATACGCGCCTTGATGAGCCCCTGCTCGACGAGCGCCTCGGTCTCCTCGAAACGGTATTCGTCGCGATAACTTTTCTTTTCCCCGCGAACGAGAGCAAAAAGACGAATGAGCTCCTCGATGAGACGGAACGCCCGATCCATTCCGAGCTCCGACTTCACGCGCACCATCATCGGGGTGTCGACGTAGGCTCTGACCTTGCTCTTGTCCTGCTGATGGTAGACGGTGACGGGATAATCCTCGGGATCCAGTGCGAAGAATAAGCAGAGCGTCTTCCCGCGGATGCGCGATTTGAGGAGGGGTTGCCTGCCGTACATATATGTCTCGCCCGCGAAACTCGAACGCACCTTGACGCCTGCGTAGGAGAGCATCTCGGACTTGATGGCGGCGTAACGATCCTTGCGCTCGGTGGATCCTTGCTTCATCTTGGCGACGAAAGAACGCTCGTACTTCTTCAAAGTGACGTAACGACCCTCGGCATCCAGCTCTTCGTAATCGTCCATATCGCCCGAAATGTCGTCAGACGCATCGACGAGCTCGAATTCCACTTCATCCGAGCCTTCTTCGTCTTCCTCTTCCGCGGCGTCCTCATTCTCTTCTTCGGGTTCCGCTTCTTGCGGCTCTTCGTCGTCCGCGAGCTCGAACTCGACCTCTTCGGTGTCCTCGTCCGCGAGCTCGAATTCCACTTCCTCGGCATCATCGTCGGGGATCTCCGGGGGGAGCTCGCCTTCCGCGGGGATGCCCACGCGGCGCACGATCTTCTTGATGAGTTTCTTCTCGATGAGGGCGTCCGTTTCTTCATACGGGAAATCGAGCGTGTAGTCGATGGGGTCGATCTCCTTTTCGTGGAGATCCGCCTGCTGCATCATCTCGCGGATGAGCATCTTGGCTTTTCTGAGGGCGAGGTCGCTCCTGACTCTCACCATCATCGGGCATTTCACGTAGGTCTTGAGGTCGGAAACGTCCTTATGATGATAGATATTCTCGTCGTAGGCTTGCGGATCGAGCGCGAGGTAAAGCACCAATGTCTTGCCGCGCACCTTGACCATCACGTACGGACAACGCCCTTTGCGGAAGGTGTCCGCTTTCCAGGAAATGCGGGACTTCAGGGGGAACCCCAAACAGAAATTTTTGATATCGGAATAATACTCTTTCGCCTTGTCGTTCTGGATGATACGCGCGGTGAAACTGCGGTCGTAGCGGATCTCTGTGATCTCGCCGTCTTCCGCGAGCTCGAACTCCACCTCTTCCCCTTCGTCGTCCTCGCTCTCGTCCACCTCGAATTCCACCCATTCCGCTTCTTCGTCATTGACGTCCGCGCTCTCCGCTTCGGCGATGACGCGCTCGGCTTCTTCCTCCTTCATTCGAGTCTCCACCTCTTTGATGAGACCTTTCAGGATGAGGGTGCGCGTCTCCTCGTAGGGAAGCTCCGCCTCGTAATCCACGAAGGGACGTTCCTCCTCCGTGAGAGATCGAGCCTCCGCAACGGTTTTTAGGAGCTCTTTCGCTTTCTTGAGTCCGAGGTCGCTCCTGACCTTCACCATCATCGGGCAGTTCTCGTAGGTCTTGACGTCTGAGACGTCCTTATGGTGGTAGATATTCTCGTCGTAGCCAGTCGGATCGAGGGAGAGATAGAGATACAGCGTCCTGCCTTTCACCTTCACGATGGCGAATGACGTCCTGCCGAGATAGAATGTGTCGAATTTCCAAGAGATACGCGACTTTATCCCGAAAGACAGCGCGTAATTTTTCAGCTCGCTGTAATAGCGCTTCGCCGCGTCGTTCTGAATGATACGGGCGATGAAACTGCGGTCGTAACGCACCACCGTCACGTAGCCGTTTTTCGCCTCTCCCTTGATGGCGATGGATCTGAACTTTTCTTTGATATCGTTTGCCATACTGATCCTCCGGATTCAAGACCATTATACTATATCCGAGCCGCAAATGTAAATAGCCCGTCTATTCTCCCGCGCTCTCTTCGGTAAAGATATGTCCCGCGCGCGAAAGAGCGTCGCACGCCCGCGCGAAATCCTCCTTCTTCACGAAGATATAATCGGTGTCATAGGTCGACGTCACGAAGATGCCGATATTCTCTTTCGCGAGGATCCCCGAGAGCTCATAGAGCACTCCGACGAGGGAGAATTCCAGTTGCCCCTCGATGCGGAAGCCTTTCCATCCGTCCTCTCGCGCCGTGACCGAGACGAGGACGTCCTCCGTCCTACAGAGGAGTGACACCTCGCTGTCCGTGACAGACAGAAAGGAAAAAGGCGTCCGAGCCGCCGCGTCAGGCGACACTTTGCAAACGGTGTACTCACCCGCAAGCCGTCGAAGCATCATTTCATCGTCCTCCCGAAAGCATATTTCATATCTTCATCGGTGCCGATCCTGCCCGCAAGAACGGGAAATGCCTGCTTGACGAGGGCACATTCTCTCCGCACGTCGGTATTCGACACCGTCATATTATCCGAGCACACCACACAGCGAATGCCGCGCGCCATAAAGTCTCCGATAGGGTGCGTCTCGATCGAAGCCACCGCCCCCGTCTGTACGTTACTGGTGGGACACATCTCGAGCACGATGCCCTCTCGCGCGATCCTGTCGAGGAGAGCCTCGTCACCTGCCGCCCGTACGCCGTGACCGATACGGCGCGCACCGAGGTCGAGAGCGGCTCGAACGCTATCCGCGCCCGCCGCTTCCCCTGCGTGAACCGTGATATTAAGTCCCAGCCGCGAGGCGAGCAAGAATACCTCTCTATACCCCTCGGTTGGATATAAGGCTTCCGCACCCGCAAGGTCCACACCGACCACGCCGCGACCCTTTTCCTCCGCCGCGATCTCGATGACCTCGAGGTTTTCCTTTTCCTCCCTGCCACGCATCGCGCAGAGGATGAGGCTCACGTGGATCTCCGCCCGCTTGCATCCTGCCTCGGCGCCCCTGACGATCTCTCGCATACTGCTGCCGCCATGCGTGTGGAAAGCGGGGGCGAAACGGATCTCCGCGTAAGTGCAACCGCACGCCGCGAGCCGCCGCGAGAGGGAGACCACCGCGTACTCGACACATTCCGGCGCACGCAAGAGGCTGATGGGCAGATCGAATTTCCTCAGGTAATCATTGAGGGTGCCGACGCCCGTATAGGTCGATAGCGAAAAGAGCGTTTCCCTGTCCCTCGTAGGGAGAGAAACGCCCGTCATATCGGACAAGGTCAAGAGGTCTGTGACGGAGAGCGAGCCGTCCAAATGGCAATGCAGGTCTATCATATTTCCGACTCGGCGAGGACGTCCCCTTGCAGAGAATGCAAGGTCAATTTCCCATCGTCCAAAAGAAGGAAACTGCGCTCCGTGCCCCCTTTCGGCAGGCTGAGCGAACCGGGATTGGCGACGATGACGCCGCCCGCCTTCTCGATGAGTCCCGTGTGGAAATGCCCGTACAAAAATAAATCGTATGCGCCTTTCGGCAGATGATCTTTATCGTATTTGTCCCCGTGGGTGCAGTAGACGATCTTCCCATTCAAATCAAGGAGCAAAGAACTCGCGAAATCGAAATTCGAGACGGTCATATCCACGTCGCTGTCGCAATTCCCTTTGACAACGAGGAGCTTGTCCGCTCTCTCATTCAGATACTCCGCCACCTTCAAGGGCGCGTACCCTTCGGGGAGAGGATTGCGGATGCCGTGATAGTATAAGTCACCGAGAAGAATATACTTCTCCGCGCCGAGCCGCTCCGCCGCATAGAAAAAGGCGACCGTCGCGGGATAGGAGCCGTGAATGTCGGAGGCAATAGCGACTTTCATAGGCTGTCCACAATGTCCTGCGCCTTCCGGCGGACAGCGATCTCTCCGATCGCCTGATAGTATCCGTCGAAGCCGAGTCCCGTGATGCGACGTTTCGCGACGAAGGAGACGTAGCTGACTTTGCGGAATTCTTCGCGGTTGTCCACGTCGGTGAGATGCACTTCCCACGTGGGGATAGCGACCGCTTTCAAAGCGTCCAAAATAGCGACGGAAGTATGGGTGTATGCGCCGGGATTGATGACGATGGCGTCGTATTTGCCGAGGGCGCGCTGGATGTAAGTCACGATCTTGCCTTCCTCATTGGACTGCACGCATTTGACGGAAACGCTGTATTTTTTCGCGGCGGCTTTGATGCCTTTCACCAAGGCTTTATAGCTTTTGTCCCCGTAGAGCTCCGGCTCTCTGACCCCGAGCATATTCAAATTCGGTCCGTTGATGACGAGTATTTTCATCCCGGCTTCTCCTCCTCTTTCAATATGGCGCCGACCGCGTCCGATATACTGGCGTCATTCATGACCGTGATATCGGCGATCCGCTCGTAGATGGGCGCGCGTTCCTTGTAGAGTGCGGCGATCTTTCCGTTCTGCGACAAGGGTCTGCCGTCCGCCGTGAGCTCGCTCAGGTCGCGCTTGACGTAGACGACGGTCCCATTCTGTTTCAGATTCAATATATTTCTCTCCGACTTCACGGCACCGCCGCCCGTGGCGATGACGAGCCCGTGACGCTTGCCCACTTCGGCGATGACCTCGCTCTCATAGACGCGGAATACCGCTTCTCCTTCCGCGGCGAAGATGGTGGGGATGTCGCCGTGCGCTTTGACGATCTCCTCGTCCGTGTCGACGAAGGGGCGTCCGAGTGACGCTGCGAGAGCGCGTCCTATCGTGGTCTTCCCGCAGGAAGGCATCCCGACGAGGACGATATTCCCGTCATCTCGAAGGATCTCGCGAACGATGCGGTCCACCACCGCCCTATCCGGCAATCTCCCCGTGAATTTCTCCGCGGTGCAATACGCCTGCCCGACGAGCATATCCAGTCCCGTGGCGACGGCGAGGGAGCGCGCTTCCGCCTGCAAGACGAGGCGGGTCTTGAAAGGATTATAAATGACTTCCTGCACCCCTTCGAGGTCGGGGAAAAGGGAGAGATCCAGTAAGCAATCCTCATTGGACGGATAAGTCCCGACGGGGGTGGTATTGATGATGAAAGAGGCGTCTCGATGCCTCGCGATATTCTCGTAGGTATTCTCACCGGTACGGCTGATCTTCACGATCTCCTTCGCGCCCGCCTTCTCAGCGAGATACGCCGCCGTGGCGGAGGTATTGCCCGTGCCGAGGATGAGGACTTTTTTCCCCGCGAGGGAGACGCCCGAACGTTCCAAGGCGTACTCCATGCCGCGAATGTCCATATTGTAGCCGACGAGCTTCCCCCCTTCGTCCATCACGAGGTTCACGACGCCGAGCTTTTTCGCCTCGTCGGTGATACGGTCGAGGTATTCGATGATGGCGCTCTTATAAGGGATGGTGACGTTGAAGCCTTTATATTTGCGGGCGCGCACGAATGTGCCGAGCTCCCCTTCCTTCACTTCCGTGAGGTCATAGTCATAGCCCAGCTTATTATGCACCACTTTGGAATAGCTGTAATTCAGCCTTTTGCCGATCAAACAATAATCCGCCATATCACACCACTCCGAAATAACCCGCGAGGTCGCGACATTTGACCTCGGTGAGTTTGCAATTTCCGATCCCCTCTATCGTGACGAGGGTGATGCTGTCCCCGCTGCGCTTCTTATCCGCCGTGAAGTAAGGCAGCAGCTCCTCGATGGGATCCAATTCGACGTCGAGGTCGGACGTGCGGAGGAGAGAAAGGATCTCTTCCCCTTCCGCGGCGGACAGTTCTCCGCGCTCCACGGCGAGCCCCGCCATCACCTTGATCCCATACGCGACGGCGATGCCGTGCGGCACCGAGAAGGCGGTCGAGGTCTCGACGGCGTGTGCGACGGTATGCCCGAGATTGAGAAATTTGCGCTTACCGCGCTCTCTCTCGTCTTCCTCCACGACACGGCGCTTGGCGTCCACCGAGAGATAGATGAATTCTTCGAGGTTCTCGCTCGTCAGTCCCGAGCTCAGGATGTCGAAGATACGTCCCCCTTCGAGGATGGCGTATTTCACCCCTTCGCCGAGCCCGTTCTTGATCTCCTCATAAGGCAGCGTGTGGAAAACGTCGGTATCGCAGAGCACGAGTTCCGGCTGATAAAAGGCGCCGACGAGATTCTTGCCTTGTGGGAGATCCACCGCGGTCTTGCCACCGACGGAAGAGTCGATCGCCGCGAGGAGGGACGTGGGGAGATTGATATAATGCACGCCGCGCATATAACTGGCCGCCGCGAACCCGGCGAGATCGCCGACCACCCCGCCCCCGAGCGCGAGCACGGTGTCGGTGCGGCTGAAGCCCTCTTTCGCGAGGAATGAGAGTATCTTGCCGTATTCGGTAAGGCTCTTGCTCTCTTCGCCCGCGTCGACGGTATAGGGGAATACCTCGTAGCCGTGATACGTCAGCACGTCCGAGACTTCCTCGCCGTAAAGAGGCATCACGTTGCTGTCCGAGATCAAGGCGACTTTCCCTTTTATGGAGAGCCCGCTCATATATTCCCCGAGGCGGGAGATGCCCTTCGCCTCGATGATGACGTTATATTTTTTCGATGCGTTGACCTGTACGATCCTCATTTCTTTTCTCCGTCCACAGCCGAGCGGAACGCTCTGCCGACCTCCGCCAAATAGCGGAAGCCCGATAATAAATGCTCTTCGGGCACATTCCCGAAATTCACCTCGAAATTGATGTTGCCACGATACCCAACCTCCGCGAGGGCGGTCATCACGTCCGCAAAGGGGATATCCCCTGCGTACGGCGGGAGATGGTCGTCGCGGGCGCCCGTATTGTCATGGATATGGAGAGCGAGCAGCCTGCCCCCGAGGAGACGCACCATTCGGGGAATATCCTCTCCCGTGATATGCGCGTGACCGGTGTCCAGACAAACGCCGAAATCATCACCCAAAATGTCCACGGCGCGGGCAAGCTCCTCTCCCGTGGAATAGATGGTGGGATACAGCCTCTTATAGCCATCCTCCACCCGCTTGATGAACATATTCTCGAGAAGCCCTTTCACGCCCGTCTCGCGGAGCGCAGGCGCCACCTCGCGGAAGATCTCGAGATTCACCTCGAAGCATTCTTCTCTCCGTTCGTCTCGGATACACCCGCCGAACTTCACGGGGTGCATCACGATACAGTCCGCGCCGAGCCGTTTCGTGGCGTAAACGGAATCGATCAACGCGCGGACGATATTCTCCCGCGAGCACTCTTCGTAGTAACAAAAGGGAGCGTGCGTCTGCCCGATGACGAGCCCTGCCCTCTCAGCGGCACTCTTGACGGCGGCGCACCTATCCTCACATTCGCCCACGAAGGGAAAACGACACTCCATACTATGCGGGTATTGATATAAAGGAAAGTCCACCGCGTCCACACCGGCGCGAGCAAGCAGATCGAAACTGCGCTCAATAGGCAGCCTATCTATATATCCGTATCCGCTGACGCTGATCTTTCTCATAGTTTTATTATAATAAAAATAAGTGTTATTCGTCAATAAAGATATTCGTTTTCCCGCGGGCGCGCGGACACCGTTTCACGAAAAAATCTTTTTCTCCCCGTATAGAAAGCGACAGCCCGTCCATAATCAATGTGACGGAGGTAGAAAATGGAAAAGACAAAAAAACACGGAAACGCGAGATTCGCGGCATTTATCAAGAAGAACCTTTACTTAATACTTATGATCGTATGCGTGATCGCCATCGCCACGATGGTAGCGGTCACCTACGCGACCAGACAGCACAGCACGGACGCCGCCGTGGACGCGGGACTGAATCTCCCCTCGGAAGAGCCTACGGAGTCCCTTGAACCGCAGGCAAATGCAGAGCCGAGCGAGCAGACGAGCGCCGCCGAACCCGAAGAGGTGATCTTCTCTCTCCCCGCAGAGGGCGAAGTGGTGGGCGTATTCTCCAATGACACGCTGGTCTATAACGCCACCCTGAATCAATGGAGCACGCACGAAGCCTATGATGTGGCGGCGGAGGTGGGCACCGAGGTGAAGGCGGTATACGACGGCACGGTGAAGAGCGTCACGACGAGCGTCCTCAGAGGCACGGAAGTGGTCATCGAGCATAAGGACGGGCTCACGAGCGTTTACAGTCTCTTGGACAGCGACGTCGCAGTCAAGGTGGATCAAAAGGTAAAAAAAGGGGACGTTATCGGCAAGATCGCCGAGAGCGGCACCTTCGAGAAGCACAAAGGTCCGCACCTGCATTTTGAGCTGCTGAATGCCTCGGGCGACAAGATAGATCCCGTGCAATACTTCGAAAGCACCAATAAGTAAAACGTTCGTATAGCGGCGCATCTACTTCACTAACTATTTCATCAAAGGGCAGTTACGTACGATTAGTACGCGCCTGCCCTTTTCTTCAAAGAGTATTCGTATCCGCAGCACTCTCCGAGCGTTTTTGAGTTGAATATAAAGGTATTATTTATGTGGAATAAGGAATGCTATGCTTATTCGATCCCGTTCGGATCCTCGTTCTCGTCCGTGACGTCCTCGACCCCTTCGGCGTCACCGCTCTCCTCTACAGGCACATCGACGTCTCTCTCGTCGGCGGACTCAGCCGTCTCCTCTTCGACGGGCTCCTCTTGGCTGAAAGCATCGGAAATATCCGCGCTTTCGTCCTCCCCTTCATAGTCCATTTCAGGTCCGAAGGTAGATCTCGCCACCACCCCTTCTTGCTGTCCGAATACGGGAGAGAGCGTTTCCTCCTCAGCGGGAGCCACGACGGGAGTAATGGGGGCGGTATCATGCGGAATAGAAGATGCAAGCGGAGCTGCGGTCGCCACCTTGGGTGATACCTTCGCCTCCTCCGTCACGCTGAAGAGGAAAGAACCGAGCTCATTCGCGAGATCCCAAGCAAAATCCTTTGCCCCGCATACTAATTCAATGGAAATGACGCAGTTATTACAGTATTTATCATATATGTCGATCTTCATGACGGTCTCTTCGGTGTGCGTCTGCAGTTTCTTCAATTTGAATGCGACGATCAGGAATATAACGGCGAAGATCAGACAGATGCCGGCAAGGACGATCGAGCGGATCGACATAGATCCATTCTTGACTGCGATTATGGCAGAATAAGCAAAATATATCGCTATCGCCAATAAGGCAATGGCAATGACGATGAATACGTATTTCAGCGGGTTCGTCCTCGGCTCGGAATAATGGTGTATGGTCTGGCAAGAGGTCCCCGTCTGGTTGACGTCCGAGAGCAATATTTCCCTCTGGGAGAAGGTATCTCCGCCGTTAATGCGACGAATGACTCGATTGTCCGTGATGATAAGGGAGTTCTCCCCTTCTCCGTCCACGAAGTCATAGCGCTTCACGACCCTTTCGCCTGCGGATAGTAACAGCCCGTTTTTCTCCATAATCCACTCCTTCTGTATCGACTCTGTCGAAACTCAAACGAATACTCGTTATGTAAAGATATTGTAACTAATAATTCCTTCCTTTGTCAATCCCCCACAAAAAAAGTTGCCGAATAGAAGCCTCGGCAACTTTATAATTCGGAATGCGGAATTGAGGTGCCGCTGACGCGAAAATATAAAATCGTCATGTTGAACTTGCCGAAACATCTCATCCGATACTCAACTGTTCGCATCGAGAACAAGTTCATACGGAGCAAAGCAACCGTCGCCGTTGGGATTCCTCGAAATATTAAATAAATATTTTGGGGTGTTTGCAACGTCGTTCACGCACCGAATAGGTGCCGTTCTACTCCTCGCAAGTTCACTTTTAATTCGGAATGCGGAATTAAGGTGCCGCTGACGCGAATGATCTCTTCCTTTTTCTCCCGTCACAGCCTGATAGAGTAAAGAGAGTAGTGCTTAGACAAGGCAAAACGAAAAATCCCGCAGGCGCGTACTTCCTGTACGTAACTGCGGGATTTTGAGTTGTAACAAAGTATAAGCGCTGCTATATTTTCTCTATCAGGCTGTGACCCGTCATTTCAGAGGGTTGCGCAATCCCCATCACGTCGAGTATCGTCGGCGTGATATCCGCCAAGACGCCGCCTTCCATCAGTTTCCTACCCTTATACCCATCGTCCACGAGGATGAAAGGCACGGGATTCGTGGAATGCGCGGTCATCGGAGATCCGTCGGGCGCGATCATCTCGTCCGCGTTGCCGTGGTCCGCCGTGACGATCGCCATGCCGCCTACTTTGAGGATGGCATTCACGAGGCGATTGACGCAGTTATCCACGGTGGTCACCGCTTTCTCCGCCGCTTCCATGATGCCTGTATGACCGACCATGTCGCAGTTCGCGTAATTCAGCACGATGACGTCATACATCTGCGCTTCGATGAGCTCGATGGCTTTGTCCGTGATCTCGGGCGCGCTCATCTCGGGCTTCATATCGAAAGTCGCCACCTGTGGGGACGGGATGAGCACTCTGTCCTCTCCCGCATACGGCGTTTCGTTGCCGCCGTTGAAGAAGAAGGTCACGTGCGCGTATTTCTGCGTTTCCGCGATACGGAGCTGTTTGAGTCCGAGGGAGGAGATGTATTCGCCGAAGGTATTCGCGAGGCTGGTCGGCTTGAATGCGACGTCCAGCTTGCCCTCGAACTCCGCCTTATAGCTCGTCATCGAGACGTAATGCGGCGCGAGGAATCCGCTCTTTCTCGGGAACGCCGAGAAATCCTCATAGATGAATGCCTGCGTGATCTCACGCGCACGGTCGGGACGGAAGTTATAGAAAATGACGCTGTCGCCCTTTCCTATGCTGCCGACAGGAGCGCCCTGCTCGTCCACGAGAACGGTGGGCAGGACGAATTCGTCCGTGACGCCGTTATCGTAGCTGTGCTGCATCGCCTCGACGGGACAGGTCTCTTTGATACCCTCGCCCATCGTCATCATATCGTACGCTTTCTGCACGCGATCCCACGCATTGTCGCGGTCCATCGCGTAGAAACGTCCCGTAATGGTGGCGATCTTCGCCGCACTGCCGATCTCCTTGATGTAATCGCAGATCTCCTTCATAAAGCCGATGCCGCTCGTGGGGGACACGTCGCGCCCGTCCATAAAGCAGTGGACGAATACTTTCGTGAGTCTTGCATTATTCGCCGCCTTCAGGAGACCTTTCAGGTGGTCGATGTGGCTATGCACGCCGCCCGAGGAGAGAAGCCCCATGAAATGCAGAGCCTTGCCCTGCTCCTTGGCGCTCTTCATCGCCGCAACGATGGCGGGATTCTCATTGATGGAGCCGTCCTGCACCGCAAGCCCGATCCTCGTCAGTTCCTGATAGACGATCCTGCCTGCGCCGATATTGGTGTGACCGTCTTCGCTATTGCCCATCTGCCCGTCGGGAAGACCGACGGAGAGTCCGCTCGCCCCGATCTGCACCGTGGGGTAGGTCTTCATCAGATAATCGATGTAGGGGGTGCCCGCCGCTTTGATGGCGTTGCCTTTGACCTCGGGATTGATCCCGAAGCCGTCCATGATAACGATCGCGTGAAGTCTGCCCATATCAGTAATTTACGACCAAAGAGAAGTCCACAGCCTTGAGGCTGGCGCCGCCGATGAGTCCGCCGTCGATCTCGGGCATAGCCATGAGCTCTTTGACGTTCTTCGGGTTCATGCTGCCGCCGTACTGGATGCGCACTTTCTCTTCCGCGCACTTCGGGCAATACAGCTTGCCGATGGTGTCACGGATGATCTTGATGGTGTCGTTCGCCACTTCTGCGGTAGCGGTCTTACCGGTGCCGATCGCCCATACGGGTTCGTACGCGACGACGATATTATCCAGCTCTTCTTTCGCGATGTCCTTGAAAGCCTCGGTGGTCTGGCGCACGAGCACCTCTTCCACCTTGCCGCCTTCGCGCTCTTCGAGGGTCTCACCCACGCAAATGATGGGCTTCAATCCCTTGGCAAGAGCCGCCTTGACGCGAGCATTGACAGTCTGATCGGTCTCGCCGAAATACTGTCTGCGCTCGCTGTGACCGATGATGACATAGGTCACGCCGAGCTCCACGAGCATATCCGCGGAGATCTCACCGGTGAAAGCGCCTTTCTCCGCCCAGTGCACGTTCTCCGCGCCCACCTTGATATTGGTGCCCTTGGTGAACTCCACCGCGGTGGCGAGATCGGTATACGGGGTGCAGATGACGACTTCCGCCTTCGCGTCTTTCACCAAGGGAATGAGCTCGGTGACGAGCGCCTTGGTGGCGGCGATGGTGTTATTCATTTTCCAGTTACCTGCGATAATGGGAGTTCTCATTGTTCTATATCTCCTTAAATTTATTTCAGATTATTTGTTGTTCAAGCATGCGATACCCGGGAGCACCTTGCCCTCGAAGAGCTCGAGGCTCGCGCCGCCGCCCGTCGAGATGTGGGTCATCTTGTCCGCAAAGCCGAGCTGTGCCACAGCAGCCGCGCTGTCGCCGCCGCCGATGATAGTCACCGCATCCTTCGCATCCGCGAGCGCTTTCGCCACGCTCATCGTGCCCTGCGCAAGGGTGGGGTTCTCGAAGACACCCATAGGTCCGTTCCAAATGACCGACTTCGCCGAAGCGATCTCCGCCGCATAGAGGGCTCTCGTCTTGGGACCGATATCCATGCCCATTCTGTCTGCGGGGATCTTGTCACGGTCGAAGACGATGGTCTCGATCTCAGCATCGATGGGCTCGGGGAAATCTGCCGTCGTCACGACGTCCACGGGGAGGAGGAACTTCTTCCCGAGCTTTTTCGCCTTCTCGAGCATCTCTTTGCAGTAGTCGATCTTGGTCTCGTCGAGGAGGGACGTGCCCACTTCGTAGCCCATCGCCTTGAGGAAGGTGTAGCTCATGCCGCCGCCCACGATGAGGGTGTCGCATTTATTGAGGAGGTTGTCGATGACGTTCAACTTGTCCGCCACTTTCGCGCCGCCGAGGATCGCCACGAAGGGATGGGTGGGATGCTCGAGGGTGTCCGCCATCACGGAGAGCTCTTTCTCGATGAGGAAGCCGCAGACAGCGGTCTTCACGAAGCCGTACTCCACGATAGCCGCCGTGGTGGCATGGGAACGGTGCGCCGTACCGAAGGCGTCGTTCACGTAGATGTCGCAGTAAGAAGCGAGCTTACGGCAGAGGTTCTCATCCCTCTTCTCCTCGCCCTTATCAAAACGGGTGTTCTCGAGGAGGATGACCTCGCCGTCTTGGATCTCCGCGACGAGCTTATCCGAACAGGGGCCCACGAAGTCCTCGCTCATCTTGACCTCTTGACCGAGCTTCGCGGCAAGGGCGATCGCCACCGGCTTCAGGGAGAGCTTCACTCTGTCCTTCGCCGCCTTCGCCATCATCTCCGCTTCCGCCGCGGGTCTCTCCGCCTCGGGAAGAGCCTCGAGCTTCGCCTTCTCTTTCTTATTCAGTCCCCAGCCCTCGGACAGCACGTTGTGCGGCTTGCCCATATGGGAGCAGAGGATGACCTTCGCGCCATGCTCGATGAGATACTTGATGGTCGGGAGCGCGCCGTTGATACGGTTATCATCGGTGATCACGCCGTCCTTCATCGGGACGTTGAAGTCCACACGGACCAAGCACCTTTTGCCTTTTACGTCAATGTCTTTTACGGTAAGTTTATCCATAGAAACACCTCATAAAGTTTTATTTTCCTTTATTATACGCTCATACGCGCGCGCTTGTAAAACGAATTAAAGGCATTTATGAAAAAGCGGGCGATTTGCCCGCATCTACTGACGTATTACGCAATAAAAAGCGACCTCAACGGAAATATCCGTCCACGACAGCCATCAGCTCGTCGTAGGTCGTCGCCATATGAACCTTTTCGCGTATCTCTTTGGCGACGCCCGCGCGTCCCGCGGCATAAGCGCATACGTGGTGTTTCATCAGATTCACGACCACACGCTCGGGATAGAGCTTTTTCAGATACTCGATCTGGAGCATAATGTCATCGTAGGGCGAGCGATCCACCGTGATCCCCGCGATCTCCGCAAAGAGCGCATAATGCCCGAGCGCCCCGCGCCCGATCATCACGCCGTCCGCCCCTGTCTCCTCTATCATCCTTTCATAGTCGCGGAGAGAGCGCACGTCCCCATTCGCGATGAGGGTGATATCCACAGCGTCGCGCACCGCGCGTATCTTCTCTCTGTCAACGGTGCCCGCATACATCTGCTCCCTGTATCTGCCATGCACGGTGACGGCGGAAGCACCCGCCTTCTCCACCGCGCGAGCGACTTTATCCGCGACGAAATTTCCCATCTCGAAGCCGAGCCGCATCTTCACCGTCACGGGACGATCGGACGCAGACACCGCCGCGGCGACGATCTCCCCCGCAAGGACGGGATCTTTCAGAAGCGCGCTCCCCTCTCCGTTTTTCACGATCTTGGGGGCGGGACAACCCATATTGATATCCACGATATCGATGCCGTCAGGGAGAAGCCCCACCGCCTTGTGGATACATTCGGGCGACGAGCCGAAGAGCTGCGCCGCGAAGGGGGTCTCGATCTCGGTCTTCTCGAGGAGGGTCTGCGTCTCCTTATTCTCGTAGATCAACCCTTTCGCGCTGACCATCTCACTATAAGTGAGCCCCGCGCCGTACAGCCGAGCGAGATAGCGCGCGCCGAGGTCGGAATATCCCGCCATCGGAGCGAAAACGGCATTCGAAGCAAGGTGCACCTTGCCGATGTTGAGCCCTTTATTCCTCACCCTTTACTTCCTCGTAAATGCGGTCGAGTTCCTCGATGCCGAGATCCTGCATCTTCCGCCCGGAGGCGAGCACTCGCTTCTCCAAACGCGAAAAACGCTTGATGAATTTATCCACCGAACTGAGGAGCGCCATTTCGGGATCGACGCCGCGCTTTCTGAGGGTGTTGACGGCGGCGAAAAGAAGGTCGCCCCCTTCCATCTCCTTGTCCTTTTCGTCCGCGGCAAGAAACTCCGCGAGCTCCTCTGTGACCTTCGTCGCGCTCTCTTCCGCATTCGGGAAGTCGAATCCGACCTTCCCCGCGTATTTCTGCACCTTATTAGCGCGCATGGTCTGCGGCAGGCTGCCCGCGATATGGGTCATACGCTCGGTGACGGTATTCTGATGCTTCTCTTTCATCTTGGCGGCTTCCCACGCGGCGAGTGCCTCCTCCGCGTTGTCGGCGTGCACCGTGCCGAAGACGTGCGGATGACGGAAAATGAGCTTCTTGCACATCGAGCTCAGCACGTCATATACGTCGTACTCTTTCGCCCCTTCCGCGATGACGGCGTGGAATGCGCCCTGCAAGAGGACGTCCCCCGTCTCTTCGAGCATATTCGGAAGGTCGTGATTATTGATGGCTTCGACGAGTTCCAGCGCTTCCTCCACCGCATTGGTGCGGATGGACTCATGCGTCTGCGCTTTGTCCCATTCGCAACCGTCTTCGTCGCGGAGACGATGGATGATATAGATAAGGTCGTAGAAACCGAAACGTTCTTTCTCGAGGAAAGGGGTGGCGGCGAGGGTCAAAGTTTTCTCGCCCGCATACGTGAGCTCGGAGAGGCGCCCCTCTTTGCCGTCCAACGCGGCGGAAACGTCTCCGACGATATGTAATAATTTATCGCGAAGGGGCGCGAAATTCTCTTCACCGAGCCCCTCCACCTGTAATTCCGCGCCCTGCGGCACGGTGAACGCTCTATTCTGCAAGACGGAGCCTGCGGATACTCTGTAAACGTCGCTCATATTATCTCCCGATCCTCGTGGTAATGGACGAAAACGGCATCGCGCTGAGCTCTCTCGGTGAGAAAACGTGCAAACGCAGGATGATGAAAAGGTATGTCACCGCACCGACCGCCGCCGAGACCGCGAGGGACAGGACGGAGGAACGGAGAAGCATGGCGGGCGCCAAGATCGTCAATACCATTATACCACCCGACAAGCCGACCGAAGCAAGAGTTTTGAGCGCATTTTTCGCCCATCCCGTGTACTGCGCCCATTTCAATGCGTCCAATAACGTCGTCAGGAAATAGGACGCGAGGGTGGAAACGGCGATGCCCACCGCACCGATACGCGGCACCGTCACGACGAGCAAGATGACCCGCACGAGCGCGGATATGGCGAGAGCCTCCGCCGCGACCGCCGCACGATCGATGGACTGCAAGAGGGACGCATATATCTGCGTAAGTGACAAGAATACGACGCTCACCGCCCCGATCCGCAAGAGGGTCATCGCGAGAGCCGACTGTTCCGCCGTAAATACGGGATAGAGGAAGCGCACCGCCTGCGGCGCAAGCACCGCAATGGCGAGCGCACAAGGCAGGCTGACCACGAGCGCCAGCTTCACGGTGAGCCCGCTCTTCTCTTTAAGCGAAGAAATATCCCGCATCGCCTTGCTTCGAGCGATAACGGGGATGATGGCGACGGCGACGGACAGCACCAAGACGACGGGAAAATTCACGATTGAATTCACCGCCCCCGAGAATATCCCGTAGGTGGCGACGCCCTCCTGCGCGCTCATTCCGTAGCGTGTAAGGAGCCGCACGACGAGCATACTGTCCGCGAAGGCGGCGAGCGGAAGGATCACTCCGCCGAATCGCAAGGGCGCGCCGTCCCGTATGACGGAGCGAAAAGACGCCCGCGACAGCCCCACGTTCTCCCGTTTCCCGAGGTACATGATCGCGAGGACGAGCACGGCGACCGCCTCGGACAACGTCACACCGAAGAGTGCGGCAGCGGCGGCATACACGGCGCCCCGCGAACGGAAAAGCACGGCGAAAGTAATGCCGACGCCGAGTTTCACCGTCTGCTCGATGACGAGAGACGCCGCGGTAGGCACGAGGTCCATATTCCCGTTGAACCACCCTTTCAGGCAGGACAGGAAAGCAACGAAGAGGACGGCGGGGGCGATGACCTTATAAGCGACGCCGCCCCCCGTCACGCCTTGCGCGGCGGCGATACTCTCCCCGAAAAGGAATAAAATACCCGCGACAAGGAGAGCCGAAAAGGCGCTCTCCGCGAGCGCCGTAACGAAGTATCCTTTCGCCTTCTCCCTTTCCCCGAGCGCGCGAAGCCCCGCCACCTGCCGCGAGATGAGCGTCGTATGGAAAGCGGACGTCACCGCTATCGCGAGCGCATAAATGCTGAATACCAATTGGTATACGCCCACGCCCTCCGCACCGATGATATTGGTGAGCGGGATGCGATAGAGCGCGCCGATGACCTTCGCAATGACGGTCACGACGGTGAGGAGCCCCACCCTGCCAGCGTACGTTTTATCGGTCGATCTGTTCCTCAAAGAATTTCGCACCGGTAGCCGCGAGCTGTTCGTCCGACTTGGACGCAGGCTCCTTGGACAATATGATAATGGCGCCGAAAAGGTCCCCGCCCGAGAGGATAGGGTGCACCGTTTCGGAGCGAACATCCTCCATCCCGAGCGCCACTGTGTCCCCTTCCGCCAAGGCGACTTTTCGCCTGCTCTCGATGATCTTCACGAGCTTCTCGGGAATGGGTGCGCCCACGCTGAGCACCCCCTTTCCCGCGGACGCCACCACTTTGTCCGTGTCGGTGATAAGGACGCCCTTTCCCGTCACCTTGTGGATGGCGGACACCAAGGACAGCGCCGAATGCTCCAGCGCGGACATCTCGCTGTATTTTTTCAGCACCACTTCTTCCTCGGTGGTATAGATCTCCAGTTCCTCGCCCTCGCGCATCTTCATGCTCTTCCGTATCTCTTTCGGGATGACCACCCGCCCGAGTTCATCTATTCTTCTCAGTATTCCCGTAGCT
>JAFTBD010000061.1 GCA_017455385.1 Clostridia bacterium | reverse complement strand
GGAGATCCTCTCTGACCCCTCTTATACCGGACAGGCGGTGGTGATGACCTATCCGCTCATCGGGAATTACGGGATGGCGGAGGACGACTACGAGACAGCCACGCCCACCATCGGCGCGATGATCGTGCGCGAGTATAACGACGAGCCATCCAATTTTCGTAGCGTCGAAACGCTTTCCGACGTGATGAGAAGATGTGGCATCATCGGCGTTTCGGACGTCGATACGCGGGAGATCACCCGCCTCATCCGTGATCGCGGCTCCTGCAAAGTGCTCATCACGGACGCAGACGTCCCCCTCGAGAAGGGGCTGGAGCGGCTCCGTGCCGCGACGCTCTCCACCGAGCAAGTCTCGCGCGTTTCCCGCAGAGAGATCGAAGTTTTTGCCCCCGACGCTCCCCGTTTCCACGTGGTGGCGATAGACTGCGGAATGAAACGGAATATCGTGCGTTCCCTGAATGCGCGCGGGTGCAGAGTCACCGTCGTGCCGTGGGTTGCCTCCTCCGAGACGATCTCATCGTTTCGTCCGGACGGCGTCTTTATTTCCAATGGTCCCGGCGATCCGACAGACGTCCCGCAGACCATCGAAACGGTCAAGCGCTTGCTCGGCACCGTTCCCGTATTCGGCATTTGCCTCGGACATCAGATCTTATCCCTTGCGTACGGCGCGAAAACGTATAAACTCAAATTCGGTCATCGCGGCGGTAATCATCCTGTCCGCGACCTCACGACGGGGCGTATCGCCATCACGTCGCAGAATCATTCCTACGCGGTGGCGGAGGAGAGCCTCGTCGGCACGCCGCTCACCGTCACGCATATCAATCTTTTGGATAAGACCATCGAGGGCGTTCGGTGTGAACGCGACCGTGCATTCAGCGTGCAGTTCCACCCCGAGAGCGCACCCGGACCGCAGGATAGCGGCGAGCTTTTCGACCGTTTCCTCGCGCTTATGGGGAGGTGAGACTATGCCGAAGAGAACGGATATTCATAAGATCCTCGTGATCGGTTCGGGTCCCATCGTCATCGGACAGGCGGCGGAATTCGACTACGCAGGCACGCAGGCGTGTCTCGCGCTCAAAGAGGAAGGCTACGAGGTCGTGCTCGTGAATTCCAACCCCGCCACAATCATGACCGACCAAGCCATCGCGGACAAAGTGTATATGTAGCCGTTGACCTTGGAGTACGTCGCCAAGATCATTCGCTACGAGCGTCCCGACGCCATCCTCCCGGGCATCGGCGGACAGACAGGGCTCAATATCGCCGTGCAACTCGAGAAGAAAGGGGTACTGGCGGAATGCCGCGCGGAGCTTCTCGGCACCAAGAGCGCGTCCATCGAGCAGGCGGAAGATCGCGACCTTTTCAAAAAGCTCTGTCAGCGCATCGGGGAACCAATCCTTCCCTCCGACATCGCAAACGACGTCGAAGAGGGCATCTCGATCGCATCGAAGATCGGCTATCCCGTCGTTTTGCGTCCCGCATTTACCCTCGGCGGCACGGGCGGCGGCTTCGCGGACAACGAGGAGGAATTGATCCCGCTCCTCAAAAACGGGCTTTCGCTCTCTCCCGTAAAACAGGTTTTGATAGAAAAGAGCGTCAAGGGATATAAGGAGATCGAGTACGAGGTCATTCGCGACCGAAACGACACCGCGATCACCGTTTGCAATATGGAGAACCTCGATCCCGTCGGCATCCATACCGGCGACTCCATCGTCGTCTGTCCCTCGCAGACCTTAACGAATAAAGAATATCAAATGCTCCGCGACAGCGCCCTCAAGATCATTCGTGCGCTCGAGATCGAAGGCGGGTGCAACGTGCAATTCGCGCTCGATCCCAATTCCTTTCAATACTATTTGATAGAGGTAAATCCCCGCGTATCGCGTTCGTCGGCGCTCGCTTCCAAGGCGAGCGGATATCCCATCGCCCGCGTCTCCGCGAAGATCGGCGTGGGCATGACTTTGGACGAGATCCCGCTTGCGAATACGCCGGCGTCTTTTGAGCCCGCCCTCGATTACGTGGTCACTAAGCTCCCGCGTTTCCCATTCGACAAATTCGCGGACGCGAATAACCACCTGTCCACGCAGATGAAAGCGACGGGCGAAACGATGAGCGTCGGCAGGACGTTCGAGGAGAGTTTGCTGAAAGGGATCCGTTCTTTGGAGATAGGAGCATATCATTTGCATTTGCCGAAGTTCGACGGGCTCTCCGAGGAGAAACTGCTGGATTATATTTCGGAGGGGACGGACGACCGTATCTTTGCCATCGCGGAGCTTCTCCGTCTCGGCGCCACCGTTGACGAGATCTTCGATCGCACGAAGATCGACCGCTTTTTCCTCAGGAAGATCCGCAATATCATCGAAGAGGAAAAAGAGATCCGAGGCGCGAAAGGAGACCTTTGCACGTTGAAAAAAGCGAAAACGATGGGCTTCTCCGATCGCGAGATCGGCGTGCTGTGGGGCGTTCCCGAACGTGCGATCTACGATCTGCGCGCCGCAAACGGCATCGCGCCCGTTTATAAGATGATCGACAGTTGCGCGTCCGAGTTCGACAGTTATATCCCTTATTTCTATTCGACCTACGAGCGGGAGAATGAATCCGTCGTTTCGGATAAGAAAAAGATCCTCGTGCTCGGTTCGGGTCCGATCCGTATCGGGCAGGGGGTGGAATTCGATTATTCCACCGTCCACGCCGTCAAGACGATCAAAGAAGCGGGTTACGAAGCCATCATCATCAATAACAACCCGGAAACCGTTTCGACCGACTATACCTGCTCGGATAAACTGTATTTCGAGCCGCTCTGTATCGAGGATGTGATGAACGTCGTAAACCTCGAGAAACCGGACGGCGTCATCGTGACACTCGGCGGGCAGACCGCGATCAATCTCGCGGAGCCGCTCGCGGCGCACGGCGTGAAGATCATCGGCACGGATTGCGAGGCGATCGCACGCGCCGAAGACCGCGATCTCTTCGAGCACTTGCTCCTTACGCTCGGCATCCCGCAGCCGAAAGGAGAGGCGGTCACGAGCATCGAGGCAGGACTGGAAGCCGCCCATCGCATCGGCTATCCCGTTCTAGTGCGGCCGAGTTTCGTTCTCGGCGGCAGGGCGATGCAGATCGTCGCGAAGGACGCCGATATGAAGAATTATCTCAAGACGGCGGTCGAGATCGACGAGGACAGACCCGTTTTGGTGGATAAATACATTCGCGGCAAAGAGGTCGAGGTGGATGCCGTCTGTGACGGGGAGCGCGTCTTCGTGCCCGGCATCATGGAGCTCGTCGAAAGGACGGGCGTGCATTCGGGCGACAGCATCAGCGTCTATCCGCCTTACAGCTTGTCCGACCGCGTCAAAGAAACGATCTTGGACTACGCGGAAGCTCGGCCTCGGCATCGGGATCGTCGGGCTTTTCAACATTCAGTTTATCGTCGATAAAGACGAAAACGTCTATATCATCGAGGTCAATCCGCGTTCTTCCCGCACCGTGCCCTTCCTGTCGAAAGCGACGGGTTATAGCCTCGCCGACATCGGCACGCGCGTGATGCTCGGCGTTTCGCTCGCGGAAAGGGGCATTTTGAGCCGCTATCCGAAGGAAAAGGAACGCTACTACGTCAAAGTTCCCGCGTTCTCTTTTTCCAAATTGCGCGGCATGGACGCCTATCTATCGCCTGAAATGAAGTCCACGGGGGAGGCGATCGGTTACGACGACAAACTCCATCGCGCCGCCTATAAGGCATTGATCGCTTCGGGCGTGACTCTGAAGAATTACGGAACGGTCTTGGTCAGCGTCGCGGACGAGGACAAGGAGGAGACCATTCCCTTGGTGCGCCGCTTTTACAATATGGGATTCAATATCGAGGCAACGAGCCTGACAGGCGAAGTCTTGAAAGCGAACGGCATCCATACCAAGATCCGCCACAAGCCGAGCGAGGGCAGCGAAGAAGTTTTGGACTCTCTCCGCGCGGGCTACGTCAGTTACGTCATCAATACCCGCGCCATCCTTTCGGGCGTGCACGAAGGCAACGGCGTCGCCATTCGCCGCGTTGCTGCCCAGAACGGCATCCCGATGCTGACCTCTCTCGACACAGTACGCATCCTCTTGGACGTCCTCGAGGAAACAACCATCGGCATCTCGACGATCTTTTGAGGAAGCAACATCATAACGTTCTCGTTCAAAACCCTAACGTCAAGTTTTCACAAAAAAAGTCGGATAAATCCGACTTTTTGCCTTGCTGGCGGAGCGGCGGTAACCAAAATTGAATTTACACTTTTTCGCTGAATACAATCATTTTAATATAATATACTTTTATCCATTCTTCGCTTTTAGTATTGATTTCGACTTTATCCTTTTTTGTCCTATAGTACCATTTTATGATGATGCGTTCGTTTATTTTGGTGTGTGATTATTTTATTGAGGGGGCATTAAAAAGAGTAGAAGACAAATGATTTGCCTGGGCATAGGAAGATGGATGAGATGCGTTTTACTGTTTTTTGATTGACAGACAATCGGTACGAGTGTAGACTATAATCATTAAAAAAAGGAGAAAACCGTAATGTACGCAGTTAGGATGTATACGATATATGGTCATGTGCGCTATGCAATGAGGAACCTATCTGCCGTCTGCTGTTGACAGTCAAATACGTTTTTTCGTGAGGCCTGTGCGCATATGCACAGGCTATTTTATTTAATACCCATAGAGATTTATAAAAAGCACTCGCCCCTCGTGACAAAGGGGCATGGGTGGGCGAGTGAAATACACAGTTAGGAGGATAAGATAATGATAGAGGTTATGGAAGATATTTTTTCTGTTTATAGAAAGAACGCGTTGGGAACGTACGATGAATTGTTTTTTGACGACGAAGACAGGTGTACATACAACGAGGGAATAGAAGCAGGTCGATTATTGAAAAATCGTTCCGACATAGACGAATACGAAGTGGATGATGAGGTCTTTGTAGCCTTTGCCGCCCTCGCCCTGAGGTATATGGACTGTGATTTCAGAGAAGAAGACATCGACTTCTACAGGTCGGATGAAGATGTGTGGCTCTCGGAAGAGTATGATCGTAAAATGGCGACCCAGTCCATTTTGCCTCTTGACCTTATCAAGAGAGGGATCAAAGGGGAAGTGAGTGCGGAGGAAATGGAAATGCTCTGCGACCAAGAGAATTACCGCATCGTGCCGGGACGGTACTGGAAGTTGGAACTTGTGGAGGGAATGATCGATAAGCTGAATAAAGGCAAGATCAATGTGAATGATTTTTGCTCATGGTGCATTCTTATGATGCGGTGTTGCTTTGCCCAGGCAGAGAAGTATAAGCGAAAAAAGAAGGTGATATTAAATGGCATCGCCGATAGTTTTGATTGCATCGCATTTATGGATCCGAGTATGTCACAAGGTGAGATTAGGCGGGAATGTCGCTCTATATTGGCGCGGATGCGGTACGACGACTATTGTTTCCGCTATGCGGATCAGCATAAGATCCCCCCTTTTAATCTCACGGGAGACGTGTATGTTTACGTGAATTGGTGCTCGTGTGGGAAAGTAGGGGAGGTATATAGAATGTGTGTTGCGAATCATAAGCAGCGGACGGTCAATTATTTCTATGCTTATAACCTCGATTATTCGGATAACGTTGCCTATAACTTTCTACCAAACAGAGAGTTTGACGATCTTTTCGGTCGTTATTACGAATTTAAAGTGGATCCCACGTTGGGCATCAACTATGAGCGCACGATGAAATAAAGGCGTGAGGCAACGCCCGGCACGTATGGAGGAAGTATCCAGGATACTATCCCCTTTTCCTCCGACGTGTGAACTTCCCAAAAGAATGAAGGGCAGGGCGCCCGATAAAATGCTCCATTGGGGAAAATAAGGTGAACCTCGTGTAAGGGGTACCGTTTGGAGTGGTTTGTGAGTTTCGCTACGGTACAGCCGCTAAAAAGCCGCACTGTGGCTTTTTATTAACGCTCTCGTTCAAATCCCTAACGTCAAGTTTTCACAAAAAAAGTCGGATAAATCCGACTTTTTGCCTTGCTGGCGGAGAGTTAGGGATTTGAACCCTAGTTACCCTTGTGAGGTAAACACGATTTCCAGTCGTGCGCCTTAGACCACTCAGCCAACTCTCCATTTACATTCGTATGTATCTCAGACGAATTTCGTTTGACTTTCAAATTATAGTATATCTCGGCGCATAAAGCAAGAGAAAAATTTGCTTTTTCGGAAAAATTCGGATAGAAAGGGCGGCAGGATGATCGGAGAAGGCGGACGGGGCGGTCGGGAAGGGGCGACAGGGCGCGCCTTGCTCTTCGGAAGATGGTGATTTCGCTTTTTCTTTTCGCGGGGGATATGGTATACTTTATCTTGTCGGTCACTCGCGCGGGTGACGGCGGGAGGCTGTATGATAAGAGTGATGTTCGTATGCCACGGGAATATCTGTCGTTCCCCGATGGCGGAATATATTTTCAAGAAAATGATCGAAGAGTCGGGCGTCGCGGACCGCTTCGAGGTGGCGTCTTCCGCGGTGACGACGGAGGAGATCGGCAATGACGTTTATCCCCCTGCGCGCAAGGTACTCGCAAGGCACTCCGTCCCATGCCCCGCCCGTGCCGCGAGGCTCATTACGAAGGAGGATGTGGACGCCTACGATCATATCCTCTGCATGGACGCATCCAATCTCGACAAGCTCTATCGCATCGCGCCCGCCGCTCGCGGGAAGGCGAAGCTCCTCGGTGAATACGGTCTCCAAGGTCATGACATCGCGGATCCATGGTACACGCTGGATTTTGACCTCACTTTCGACGAATTGCTCGTCAGTTGCAGCTGTTTCCTCGATAATCTCGGGGTGAAGTAAGGCGACTATTTTGTCTCGTATAGTGTCATTTTTATAAAAATATTTACTTTAACGCTTTCATTGTGGTATAATTTTTTTACGTTCCTGCAATATCTATGATGTGACGCGCTTATCGGGAACGCGGTACGAAAAGGGGAAAAGATGAAGAACGGGTTTTTCGTTGCGCTTGGCGTCGCCATTTGGGGCGCTCTGAAATTGGTTTTCAAATTCTTGTCGAAGATCATTCAGCTCTTGACCAGCCTTTTCATTTTCTTGGGGCTCTATATCCCTCTGTTTTATATCGTTTTCGGCTTGATACTCCTTGCAACGACCTCTTTCACCTTTGGCGGGACGGGGACGTATCAGATCCTTTATTACGTCGGCTTGGGGCTTTGTTGCCTCGCGTCGGTCATCATTTCCGTGCGCAATCTCTTGGTGAAGCCGTTCTCCTCGGTGTTCTCCTCCGTGCGGGGTAAGTCCAAGGATCGCTATGACGACGAGCCGAACGGAAACGGCGAGCCTCGTTACGACGACGGTCGTCGCCCGCAAGATCCTTCTTATCCTCCGCAGGGCGGTTATTACGATGACGGCAGGCGTTCTCCGCAGGGCTATGCTTATCCTCCGATGGAGCAGGGCTATCCGCCGCAGGGCGGCTACCCACCACAGGGTGATCGCGGATATCGTCAGGCTCCGCGTGGTGATTACGGTCAGCCGCGTGCGCCATACGGTTACCCGCCGCAAGACGATTACGGGGACGGATACGGTGCTCCCGCGGATCGTCGCCCACGCCCCGATCCCGAGCGCTATGCGCCTCCCGCGAGGACGACGGAGCGCCCGCTCGTTTATTACAGTCAGCTTCGTCCGGGCGTGCTCGTGGAAGAGTATTCCGACCGTTTCGAGCTTTACCGCGAAGACGCTTCCGGCAGGGTGCATATCGGCACCGAATACAAGGACGATTGATATGTTTCTCTCCGCCGAAGAACGCGCCATCACGGTCAATAATTATCCGCAGGCGGAGCGCCATCCTTCCGCCCGTATTTGGGAACTGGACTTTCTTCGCGGATTCACCATCCTTTTGATGTGCATAGATCATTTCATGTTCGACCTCGCCAATATGTTCAGTGACGTGTGGATCGAGCAGGGCGGGGCAGCCGCCGCCGTGGCGAAATTCGCCTGTATGTGGTGGGATCACGGCGCCAGTTGGGTGGGCGCCACGCGCGACGTCATCCAAGTGATCTGCATTTCTATCTTTTTCGGACTGTGCGGCGGCAGCACTATTTTCAGCCGCGACAACCTGACTCGTGCGATGAAAACGCTCCTTGCCGCCTGCGTCATCACCATCGGTACCTATGCCGCCGTGGCGCTCGGCATCCTCTCGAAAGGTGATTTGATCACCTTCGGCGTATTACATATGCTTTCTTTCGTCACCCTCATCGTGGCGGGCGTGTATGCTCTCACCCGTCTCGCGGGGAAGAGGTCGGACCTCGTTTTCGTCATCGTGAGCGCGCTCCTCGCGGGGGGCATATTCCTCGCGGATCATTTCCTCGGACAGCGCATCTCCACGCGAAATGAGTGGCTCTATCCTCTCCACGAGAGCTTCGCGAGAGGGATGTCGATGGGGGATTATTTCCCGCTCATCCCGAATCTCGGCATCGCCTTTGCGGGCGCGGCGCTCATCACGCTTCTGTACGGACGGGAAAGTCCTTGCTCCCGAAATTGGACGGCGGCTGGAACAAGCCTTTCCGCTTTGTCGGGCGGCACACCCTTTTTATCGTCATCGTGCATCAAATAGTCAATATGCTCCTCCTCGTGCTCGTGACCGCGGCTTTTGTCGATACGGGGAATTTCGTCCTCTTTTGATGCCCGCCGAAGGGGCGCTTTCCCGTCTCCGCTCCCTGCCTCCCGAGAGAGATCGGAAAAAATGTGCGATTTTTCCTGCGGCGATGACTTTTACCG
>JAFTBD010000001.1 GCA_017455385.1 Clostridia bacterium | reverse complement strand
ATATACTCCATACTCAGCGTAGACCTCCGAGCATGCCCGCATAGGGTCCCATGACCTCTTGCGTTTCTTTATCGATAAGATTCGTGCACTCTTGGAATGCGGCGACGATGAGATCTTCGAGCATTTCCACGTCGTCGGGATCCACGGCTTCGGGCTTGATGCTCAAAGATACGAGCTGTTTCTCGCCTGTCATCACGATCTCCACCATTCCGCCGCCAGCTTGTGCGGTAAACTCCGTATTTTTCAATTCTTCCTGTGCGGCGAGCATATCTTGCTGCATTTTCTGCGCCTGACGCATGATCTGCGCCATATTTCCGCCGCCACCGCCGAATCCGTTGAATTTTGCCATATATTACCTCCCCAATTTGTTTTTGAAAGTGATAGAATCCGCGCTTGAAAAGAGTTTCAAGATGTCGGAATTGGATATAGAACCGGGTGAATCGTCCCCGTACACGACGAGAGATAATTCAAATTCAGCATTGAGTTCCTCCGAGAAAATCTCTTTGAGTGCAAGCACCGCACTCGGGTTATTGCAATAACTGAATTCCGTTTGATTACGGAATGCGAGAATGATCCTGCCGGGCTCTACTTTTATCAAGGTGCTCTCTTCGCACATAGCGAGATACACCATCATCAGTTTCCTGTCGCGGAGCTTGCCGAGTATCTTGCCGCGTAAACGTTTGATCTCATCACGAACTTCTTTCGGAAGGAGACGTTTGACATCTTCCGTCCGGATCTCCTCTGTCGGCGATTCGATAGGCGCCGTCTCCGAAGGAATCGGCGCAATGGGTTCGCTCTCCACTTCAAATGGCAGACTATCCACGTCTTGAAGTTCGCCCGGGGCTTCTTCCGTCCCTTCGTCTTCGATGATGGGATCGGGCTCGGCAGCCTCTTCTGCGGTCGGAACGGCTGTCTGTTGCGGCGCAGGCGTCGGTGCAATGGCAGGCGTTTCTTTTTTCTCAGGCGCGAGCGTCTGCATGATGGCGCTATAGGTCGCCGGTTTCTCCGTGATCCCTTCCGCCACCTGCTGTTCGAGCTTCGCGATTCGGGCGAGAACGTCCGTGAGATCCTCCCCGGATAAGGTCGCCGTCTTGATGATGGCATTTTCCAATAAGACTTTCGGCTGCATGCTATAACGCTCTTTCGCTTCTACGTCCGCGAAAATATCGAGTGCACGCATGAGTACAGCCGCTTCATTCCCTTCGGCGATCTTCCGTGCCACTTGGAAAATGGCGTCAGGAAGCTTTAATATCGCATTTGCTTCTGGATCGTGTTTTATAATATTAAGGTCGCGGAAATAACGCGTAATGTCTTTGGTAAGGAGCGGGATGCTCTTGCCGAGTGCCGCCGCCGATTCCACCCGAGACAATGCGGTCTTGACGTCGCCCGTCAGCGTGCAATAGGCGATCTCCGAGATAACGGAGGGATCGTTGGCGCCTAACACGCCGAGCACGCAAGCGTAATCCACTTTGTCGGAATATGAAACGCACATATCCGCGACGGATAAAGTGTCGCGAACGCTACCTTCGCCTGCGGCTGCGATGGCGGCGATCCCCTCCTCGGTATACGAGACTTTCTCAAGGTCGAATACCTTGCGCACGTGGTCTTCGAGGATATTCTGCGGAACGAGATGGAAGTCCAAACGAAGACAACGACTGAGAATGGTCGCGGGGATCTTCTGCACTTCGGTGGTCGCGAGAATGAATACGGCGTGTGCAGGCGGCTCTTCGAGCGTCTT
>JAFTBD010000060.1 GCA_017455385.1 Clostridia bacterium | reverse complement strand
CCGGCTGAAGAAACTGCCCCGGATTTTCCAGAGCCTGTACGAGAACGGGGAGCCGATGTCGCAGGCGTCCATAGACTTTCTGGAACGCGCCTATAAGCGCAAGCCTAACGGGCACCGACGCAAAGCGAGCGGCAAAAGGAACCACCGTCTCTATCGTATCATTCACGTAGGTGATGAAGACTTCTCCGACGCCCGTGAAGTCAAAAGGCAAGCCGACGTAGCACACGACGGGCTCCTGCTCGGACACGAACGCCATGGACTTCACGGTGAGCGGGAGCACCTTGCGAAACGTCAGATCGACGTAGGCGGTCACGCCCTCTCTCTCGTACACGATGCGGACGGTATCGTCCGTCTCCGAGGAAGGCGCATCGTAATCGCTCTCGTCCTCACGCTTAAAAAGCAGCTCGCTCTCGGCGACGGGCTCGGTCTTCCCGTTATCGAAGACGGCGGCAACGGCAAGCCCTGTCGTATCGAGAGCTTCTCCGACGTAATACTCCATTTTATTCGGTTCATCTACGACGCGGATCGCGGTCATCGACTTCTTCCGAACGGTGACGGGGATATCCACGTGCGATCTGCGATAGGTGATGCGCACCGACGTCGTCTCCGTCGTCAGCGTCGCGGGGGTCACGGCACATGCGGAAGCGGACACCTCCGTCTCATGCCCGTCATTATAAAAAGCGGTGACCTTCATCCCTTCCACGGAGAAAGCCTGCCCCTCGATATATTCCGTATTCACTTCGCTCGCGTCCACCTCGATCTTCTTGACGGTCGGAGCGACGACCTTCACCGTAATGGGCACGGAGAAAGACTTGCCGTCCTCCGTGTAGGTCAGTACGGCGCTCTGCTCCCCGACGAGGTCCACGTTCAAACCGGAGACCGTGAGCTCATTCATTTGGACGGTCTTCGTCGTGCCGTCTTTATACGTGACGGTGACCTCTCCGCCCTTGAAGTCGGGCGTCCCGCCCTGCACGACGGTGTCGGACGAAGGAGGCGTGGAGACGGTGATGCCCGTCGGCGTCGGTCCGCACCCGCATAAGAGCACGGTCAGCAGGCATATCGTAAAGATGAAAGCAAGCGCAAATATCTTTTTCATACGTCTATTATATCCTTTCGAGGGGCGTTTCGTCAATATGCGACGAAGTAATAGAGAATTTCGGAACAAATATACTATTTGTTGACACTGCGATGAACGAGAATTATAATAAGGCAAGAGGTGAATTATGAAATACGTAGTATTTTTAGGCGACGGAATGGCAGACACCCCGGTGGAAGCACTGGGCGGCAAGACGCCTCTTGCCGTCGCGAAGAAAGAAAACATCGACCGTTTAGCACCGCATAGCGAGATCGGACTCGCGAGGACTATCCCCGAAGGGATGAAACCGGGCAGCGACACCGCGAATCTCGCCGTGATGGGCTATGACCCCCGCACCTGCTATTCCGGACGTTCCCCGCTCGAGGCGCTCAGCATGGGCATCGATATGGCGGATACCGACATTGCCGTCCGTTGTAATCTCGTCACGCTCTCCGATGAGGACAACTACGCGGACAAGACGATGGTGGACTACAGCGCCGGCGAGATCTCCACGGAAGAGTCAAAGGAGCTCATCGCCTATATTGAAGAGAAACTCGGCACGGAGAAGCTCTCTTTCCACAGCGGCATCAGTTACCGTCATTGCCTCATCGTGCACGACGCCGAGGTCGGCAGCGACCTGACCCCGCCCCACGACATCACGGGCAAGAAGATCATGCGTCACCTGCCCTCCGGCAAGCTCGGCGACCTTTTCCTCGACTTGCAGAAAGCGTCCTACGACTTACTCAAAGATCACCCCATCAACGTCAAACGTATCGCGGAGGGCAAGAATCCCGCCAATTCCGTTTGGTTCTGGGGCGAAGGCACCAAGCCCGCCATCCCCGACTTCTACGAGAAGAACGGCATCCACGGTGCCGTCATCAGCGCGGTCGACCTCTTGAAAGGGATCGGCAGAGGCGCGAATATGGAGGTCATCGACGTCCCCGGTGCGACGGGCAACGTCAATACCGACTTCGCCGCCAAAGGCAGAGCCGCCATCGAGGCATTGAAGACGCTGGACTACGTCTATATCCACGTGGAAGCGCCCGATGAGTCGGGTCACCAAGGCAGTCTCGAAGACAAGATCAAGTCCATCGAGAAGATCGACAGCGACATCGTCGGTCCCGTCCTCGAATACCTCGCGGGCACGGGCGAAGCCTACCGCGTACTGGTCTGTCCCGATCACCCCACCCCTCTTGCCACGCGCACCCACTCGGCGGAGCCCATCCCATACCTCCTCTATAAGAGCGACGCGGAGATCAATAGCGGCGTGACCGTTTACGATGAAGAGTCGGCGGCAGGCACGGGGATATTCCTCGAAGAAGGCTATCACCTATTGGACAAGATGCTCTCGAATGAGACCGAGGGCAATATCGTCGGTCTCACCCCCGACGTCATCACTTTCGACGACGGCTCGGAGGCTTCTCTTACAGAGACCGAATCCGGAGACGAAGAAGGCACGGACGCCACCTCGGAGACGGAGGACTCCACTGAAGAAAAGCCGCAGACGGATGGCACGGAAGACCCCGCCGCAGATGGCGAAGCGAGCGCAGACAGCGGAGCGACTGCCGCCCCCAAGGTGAAAAAACCGAATAAATTCGCGATCTTCTTTAAGAAGCACCTGCTCTTTTCCATCATCCTGATCGCATCCCTGCTCATCGCGGGCGGACTGACGGCAGGACACTTCATCGCCACCTATCACTATTCCTTCATTCGTTCGGAGAGCGCCCTTGCGGAAGCCATCGGGAAAGAAAATATCACCCGTCTCATCTTCAAGAAGGACGTCACCGTCACCTCCGACCTCACCATCGAGCGCCCCGTGGACTTCGACCTCAACGGGCACACGCTGACGGTAGAAGGCGACCTGACCATCTCTGTCGCGGAAGACGTGACCATCGGCTATAAAAAAGGCAAGAATTATATCCTCGGCGGCAAGATCGAGGCGAATAAATTCTCTGCGATCGGCACGGCGAACCTCTCGCTCCTCGCCGACGTCACCGCGAAAGAGGTCTTTATCGAGTGCGAAACGACCGACATTCAAGGCGCGGTCGGCAACGAGGATGTCACCATGACCCTCAAAGTCACCGAGGCGACCGTCTCCGGCGCCGTCGCGGGCGGGATCGTGCTGCACGACAATACCACCCTTTATCTCTCGAATGACGCCCTATCCGTCAAGGGCGGGCAGAAAGTCAAATTGACGAGCGGAAACGTGGAGCTCATCGAAGGTACGAATACCCTCTACGTCTACGAGTGCGCAAACGCCGTCATGATCCTCAACGTGACGAATTATTACCGCGTCACCACCCTCGCGAGACCCGCCGAGGTCTTGGTGGTGAATGAGGACAATGAATTCTATTGTTACGTGCCGGAGATCATCGGCGCCACCCATATCGCTTACAGCGTGAATGACGTGGAGAAAGCGGCGACCCCCGTCACGGCAGGCGCGACCACCCGCTTCAAGATCGAGGGCATCGAGCCCGGCAGACAAGTCTTGAAACTCCGCGCCATCGCTCAAGACGACGAGCGCTATCTCGACAGCGATACTTACGAGCTCACCTTCGACTTCGCAGTCAAGATCGACGCCCCCGCCGTGGATAAGCCCGCGGAAAAGGACGGCAAGGTGGAGATCGTCGTGCACCCCGTGCGCTACGCGGAGAAAGTCACCTACACCATCGACGACGAATCCGCTACGGTGGCGTACCCCGGGAATGAAGAGCTGCTCCGTATCGACATCACAGAGAAGGTGCAAACGGGCGGCGTGCACACCATCAAGATCGTGGCGCAAAGCGATAACGAATACTTCACCGACAGCAACGAAGTGCTGACGAGCTACGTGAAATACGTCACCCTCGCGACCCCGGAGGTCACCGTCACGAAGAGCGGCGAAGAGGACGTGACATTCACCTGGAACGCCATTGAAGGCAGGACGGACTACCACATCATCTACGGGCAATACAACGTCTACACCAAGTCAACCACCCTCACCCTTCCTTACGAGGAGAATTCGGAATGCACCGTGGCGGCGATCGGCGGCGACTACTATCAGGACGGCATGCCTTGCTTCGTGACCTCCGAGACCATCGCGGCACTCTTCCCTGCCGAAGACCCCGCACCCGAACAGGGCGACGAGACAAGCGGAGATGAAGAACAATCCGGTGAAGAGCAAGCGCCGGGACAAGGCGGAGAAGAAGCGGGAGAATGATCCCGAGCGGTCGGTCGAAAAAAATTTCGGCCGATCTTTCTTATTCCTCATAAAAACGTTTGACAAAGCAAGTCGAACGCGTTATATTGATATTAACCTACCAAACCAGTAGGCTGAAACGCACGCCCTGAGAATACAGGCGCGAAAAAGAGGTGTT
>JAFTBD010000059.1 GCA_017455385.1 Clostridia bacterium | reverse complement strand
TGGAATAGATTGAAGCGATCATCCAACGCATCGAGATCACGCAAGATGATCTCCTCGTTGATATCTTGATAGTAATTGTACCAAGACGTATAGCCGAATAGCTTCTCGACAGAGCGGGTCGGGAAACGACGCTTGAAGTCCGCCATCCCTTCTTCCGAAGAATGGTAAGTAACGTAGTCCGCCACAAGGTACTTTTCTCCCGCTCGGACCTTCGCACCGTATACGTCGCTCTTGAAGAGGACTTGCCCCGTCCTGCGATCCACCTCGACGATCAAATAGGCTTTCTCGTAATTCAAATTCAGCAAGAAGCAATCGCGCACGCCTTTTCTGTAAAAGATATCATAGCCGTGGACGCGCCTGACGTCATAGGGATAGAAGGTGTAATCCCCGTAACGATCGAAGGCATAGGCCTCGATAAGACCTTTCGGTAAATGCAGAAGATTCTTCTCGAAACGCAGGAAATTGCGTTCCCTGCTGTCCGTCCAAGACTGATACCCATTCAGAAAGACCAAATTATTCCACCCGACTCTCTTTCCCGAGAAATAAGGAGGCGCGTCTTCTTCGAAGGAAAGCAACGTCATATCCCGCTTGGCGGTCAATATGACTCGTCTCCGTCCTTCGTCTTCGTGTATCTCTAGGGAGAAGTCGGCGCAACCGCCGTGTGCGATGCGTTCTTCTCCCTCTACACGGTATCCGATCGATGTACTCATTCTTCCTTGTCGCCTTCACTCTCTTCGGAAGGAGACTCTTCCGAGACGGGTGCTTCGACTTCCGTCATTTCTTCTGCGGGGGCAGCATCCTCCGCGGGAGTTTCCGCATCCGAGGCGGGTGCCGCTTCGGGCGCGAGCTCTTCGGGCTTCGCGATGATGCTCATCACCTTCTTCTCGTTATACATCATAAGAATGCCCGCACCGACCACACAGAACGCCACCGCGACGATCGCCACGATCATAAGTCCCAGCGAAGAAGCGGTGATGTCGTTGCTCTCGGTATTTTGCGTCGTACCGATGATGGCGAGGGAGGTGAATATCAACATCGCGAGGGACTGACCCCACTTCATCGCGAAAGTCCTCGCCGCGAAGAACATACCTTCGCGGTTCTCGCCCGTCACCTTGCCTTCCGCTTCCGCCACGTCTGCGACGATGGACTGCGGGATGATGCCGAGGAGCGCCATCGGGAATGCCGCGATCACGCAGATGATAACGCCGCCCGCAAAGCCTTGCAGGAATGGCACCACCTTAATGAGCGCCGTGATGACGTAGGCGAGCGCCAAGCCGAGGAAACCCGCGATGGTGAGCTTCTTCTTGCCGAACTTCCGCACGAAGCCGGTCACGAAGGGATAGAACACCGCGGACAGTACCGTCATGCCGCCCATGAAATACATCGTATAGCTCTCGTCCAGTCCCATCGACACTTTGACGAAGAAGGGAAGTCCGGTCTGGAAGAGGGTCAAGCCCACCCAGTACATCAAGTCGGAGCCGACGAAAACGCGGAACTCTTTATTCTTGAAAGTGGACGCAAGGGACTTGAACATATCCACGTTGGAGGGCGCGGTGTCCACGAACTCCTTCTCTTTGAGTAGGAAGGTCGGCAGCAACATCGCCACGCAAGCGATGACCGCGAGGACAATGAAACATATCCTGTAACTCCAAGAGAAGCCGACCGCGCCACGCAACATACCTGCAAAAACGAAAGGCGTATACGCAAGGAGCGTACCCGCAAAGAAGGTCAACGAAATAGCCGTGGAGATAAACATCCTGTCTTCCTGCGTCTTACCGAACTCCGAAATAAGAGCGTTATACGGCGTGCAGTACATAGTCATAAAGAGGTAGAACAGAATGATAAATACCGAGATCCACGCCACGTTGATGCCGCTGATGGCATTCACCGGCGCGCAGAAGAGGAGCACCGTTACTGCGGAGAGCGGGATAGCTGCCCACTGCATGAAGGGGATCCTTCTGCCGCGTTTATTCGTGCTTCGGTCGCTGAGATTCGCGATCAAGGGATCGGTCACGGCGTCGAAGATACGACTGAGCGCAGTGATGAGCCCCAAGATGGTCAGGAACCCGAGGATCACGAGACCGGGTTTGATGAACTGGGTCGCACCGAGATCGATATCCCCCTGCGTCGGCAGATAGAAGGTGACGAGCCAGGCATTGATGATGCCGCTCAGCATCGACCATCCGAGCTGACCTATCGCGAAGATGATCATTTGTTTCTTGCTTAATCTCTTCATACCCTTTTTGAAACGCTACGTCTGAGATAACGTTTCCCTCCTATTTATATTCCCCCGCTAAAGGGTGTCGTCGATCAGACTTCAACGCGGTCCTTCTTCAGATAATAGAGGCAGACTTCTCCGAGTGTCTTGATCTCTTTCGACTTATCGACGAGAGCGTCTTGCGCCACGATGTCCCCCTCAAACGCCAGTTTCTTGCAAAGAGAGAGCATAGCGTGGGTGGACGAAAAATAGAAAATGTCTATATCCTCTATCTCGCGCACCGTGCCGTCCGCCAAGCCCTCTTTATAGGCGGCGATATAAGCATCGTGGAAAAATTCGAAGTTCTCGGAATACTTCTCCAGCGGCTTATGCGCAAGACGGGTGCAATACGCATCAAACTCGCTGAGATACTTATAGAGCTCGGGGTGCGTATTGAATATCTCCAAGAATCGATGATAAAATGATTCAAGCACCTCGATCCCCGTCTTCTCGCTGTCGAAGACGAAGTACTTCTGAGCGATCGTCTCCTGCAAATACGTCGCACAAGCCACGATCAGGCTCGTTCTATTCGGAAAATACCGATAAAAAGTCGCCTCGCCGATCCCCGCTTTCGCGGCGACGTCCTTGATCTTCACATCCGCCATCGACTCTTTCAAAAAAAGTTTTACGGCAACGTCAATGATGTTAATTCTTCTGATATCCTTTATTGACATAATGACCTCCACTTTTTCGACTCCGAAAATGATAGTACGACCACCATTTGAGAGTCCGTCTATCAATATTCTATCATAATGAGAGTTCGACTGTCAATACTCTATTTTCGCAATGCGCGAAGCGCCGACGAAATAATTCGAAATTGAAACGCTACGCTTTAATAATGAATTAGGAATTATGAATTATGAATTAGGAATTGAGGTGACGCTTCGCTCTAATTCGGAATGCGGAATGCGGAATTAAGATGGCGCTGCGCTTTAATTAGGAATTATGAATTAGGAATTAGGAATTGCGGATAATATATCCATAACTGTTCGCACCGCAAACAAGTTCACCTCATCCGTCATCCCGAAGCGTCTCGAGGGATCTCAACCTTGTTATCTATTTAGGAATACGTAAATAAGAGCGGAAATGGGCGCCGAGCAAATAGGCTTGCAAAAGGCCACGCAAGCCGTATGCGGACGCGCCGATGAACGCTCGTTAAATCGCGAACGAGACGAATATCTCGAAGTGGACACTGCCGTTGGGGTCCCCGAAGAATTAAAATTCTTTGGGGTGTTGACAGCGGTTATCTGCGAGCGGTGCCGCGTAACGCTTGAAAACACGCTTCCAAAGTGTTCTCAAGGGGCATCCTCTCCTCCGACGCGGAAGACAGAGCGTACTCCTCGCGCACCAGATCGACATACATCGAAGCCTCGCCGTCCGCACCCATATACATCTCGTCGAAGCGCTCCGTCCCGATCACCTCTTTGACGGCGAGCTGCGTCAGCGCGAGGTTATCGAAAGACACCACCTTGAAGGCGGGAAGTATCTCGGAGAGATGCTCCCGCGTCTCCCGCATCCGCTCACGGACAGCAGAGGACAGATACTCCCTGCCCCTGCCGAATTCCTTATAGCCGAGGATGAGCACCTTCAGCCCCTTGCCCGCCAGCTTGCGGTAGTCCTCCACGGGGAATACGCCGTTTATGACGTGCAAAACGACGTTCGTGTGCGCGAGGGCGAAGTCCACCGCGAATTCGTCAAAGGCATGGCAACTCACCCCCACACCGTATACGAGGCGAGCGCGGATGAGCTCCTCGATGAGAGCGGTATCTTTTTTCAGATCGATGACGTTCACCGTGATATTCGGGATGACCCGCCTCTCTTTGAGGCGCTTGAGAAAAGGCAAAAGGTCGGGATGCGAAAGAGGGTTGCCGCCGCCGATCGCCACCTCCATCCCCGAGTGGAAAGTGTCAATGATGGGGTGCGACAGGACGCCGTGCCTGCCCGCCGCCGAGCTGCGCTCGTGGCACATCGAGCAGTTATTCACGCAATAGTCAGTGATCTTGAGATCGATGCTGTCGGGAAAAGAAGCAATAAAAGCGTCGCCCATGGTCTCTTTGGCCTTGGTGCCGTCCGCGTAAAGGGTAACGACGTAATTCCCGTTGCGATAGCGAGTCAGGATGCGAGGCATTTCAATAGGAAGCGCGGGTGTTCACGAGATACACCCCGGAATAAAACTCGGTGCAGACGAAATCATTCGGTCCGTACAGCATCTCCTCCGCCTTCTTGCGCATACTGTCTCGGTCGCGTCCATCCGCGAGGAAGTTTTGGATAAAAAGCTTCACGTTCCCATACAGACAGTCGCAATCCATCAGCGCCCCCTCCTCGAAGAAGGACTCGCAAAGCTCGCAGTTTTTCGCATGGTAGATCTCTTTGAAATACTCTCTGAAATGGATGTCGGCACAGGATGATCCGGAATAAAAAGTGTTGATCGCGAAATCACACAGATGATCTTCAAGCGCTTCGGGGTCCACCCCCTGCCGCTCGCAGTAAAGCTCCACGCACACCTCGTAATAGGTCTTGACGAGGACGATGTAATCATGCGGCTTCCTCGCGTATTTCAGATCTTCCAAGATATGATTGACCTGCGCCTTGATCATGAGGAGACGCGCCGCGGGCGTCTTGCATTCGAAAGTAAAGCCCTCGTTCCCGTCGATATCCTCGGCGACAGAATAGGACAAAGAATGGGTGGAACTGCTATTGGTCTCAAAGACCCCTCTTCTGATCACTCTCTTCATAATGTCCTCCTTCCGCCCACGCGCAATGATATAAAGAGATTATAACACAGATCGCAGCGATGCGCAACGCATCTATCCGTTTCCGAACGGAAAGGGTGCGGGGGATGACACACCCTCGCCCGAAATGAAAAAGCCCGAAAATTTCGGGCTTTATCGATTATCTTGACAAAAGGCGACGCAAATGCGGACGTGTCAACGGGCTTTTTTCAGAGCCTCCAAAACGGGAGTGAACATCCATCCGTAGGAGGGTTTCGCATCGTAGCTCTCGTAAATATCCGCAACAAAGGCAACGTCTTCAAGCTTGTCAAACTTTATGGCGAGTTTCCCGAGTGCGTAAGCGCAAGACGCGATGAGATAATTCGAGTGGGTGTCCTTCCCGCGGACTTTCGCCATCCTCTTCAAAGCGGCAGACAAAACCGCGATGTCCTCCTCCCGACCGACCGAGGCGATCTGATCGAACGCATAGCCGGTGGGATCATTCTCTATCCGCCAAAGCGCATCTTCTCTGTCATAGGACATCTGTATCTCGCGCGAAGAAAGGATGGCTTTCAACCGATATTCCAAAGAACGGTCGATGGTGTCTGCATCGAAGGTGACCTGCTTCTCGAAACCTTTCGACTTGAACAGCAACACGAATTCTCCCGCGACATTGGCGGTATTGTGCGCATAATCAAAGCCCGAGTTGGGATCCACCTTCAAGATCAATTGTTTGTAACTGTTCAGATAAACATCCGTCACGACGGGGCTCCAGATCGTGATATCGATCCTCTTCGACTGCGAAGAATGATCCCGCACCTCTATGACAACGTCATGAGGCTCTTCCTTCCGGTCTTTCTGCGCAGTGTCCGTCAGTCCGATGACGCAACGCAAGAGCTTCTTGATCTCATAAGAATTCTTGTCGATCTTCGGAACGGCGATGACCTGATTCGTGCTGATGTAAAGCTCGAATTCATCATTCAGCTTCACCCCATCTTCCGCTCGGATCGGAATGATGGGCTTGCGATAATTCACGGCGCGCTCGATCTCTTTTGCCACCCAAATGGACTTCATCGATGCTTCGGTGAGGATCAAGACGACGCAGGAAGCCTCGCGGATCGCACGATTGATCTCCTTCGCATATTGGCTTCCCACCGGAATGTCATACGGCGCCATCCAGGTGCTGATGCGATTCTCCGCAAACAAGGCGCGAATTGCGTCGGCGTATTGTTGATTCTTTGAACTGTAACTGATAAAAGCGTATCCCATAATCACTCCCAAAAAAACTTGTATTCTTATATTACATAATTATACCTGAATTGTCAATAGAGGGTATGAAGTTATTGTTTATGAGAAATATCCGCGTTATCACGCGAATGCGTGTA
>JAFTBD010000058.1 GCA_017455385.1 Clostridia bacterium | reverse complement strand
GCTCACGGCTCGTGATGTTGAAGGCGACACAGGTCTCGGAATTCAGACCGAGCTCCTTGAAGTTCTCCACCTTCGCCTTGGAAGCATTGTAGACGATGAAGTCGGGCTTAAAGGATGCGAGCTCCTCCGCAGTGGGCTGGATGAACATATTCTTAATGAAGTGTGCCTGCCATGCCACTTCCACGATGAAACGGACAGCCATACGGGTGTCGGCATTGGCGCCGCAGAACGCGTCCACGACGTAGAGATCCTTGCCGGAAAGCTCCTTGAGCGCGATGTCCTTCACCGTAGCCCAGACGTCTTCGCTCATCGGATGGTTGTCATTCTTGTAACCTTCCGTCGTCCACCAAACGGTGTCCTTGGAGTTACTATCCATCACGATATATTTATCCTTAGGCGAACGGCCGGTGTAGATGCCGGTCATCACGTTCACCGCGCCGAGCTCGGACACCTGCCCTTTCTCATAACCGGTGAGAGAGGGATCGATCTCCGCTTCGAAGAGCGCTTCGTAAGAAGGATTGTACACCACTTCTCCGACGTTCGTAATACCATACTTTTGCAATTCGGTCTTATTCATAATCATTTGCCCCTTTTCATAATCTCTGAGTGACGGCTATAGCGCGTACGTTATAACCTATTTAATTAAACTAAATTTGGTGCGATTTGTCAAACAAGTGGAAAGGGTTTACCTTTATTTTTCTTGAAAAAATAAAAAAAGAGAGCCGAACGCCCCCTTTTCAAGCGATTCCCTCGCCTCCAACAGGAAGCTGACGGGACGAAAGCCGTCGTTGCAGGAGATCATCGCGCTATATGGATCTTGCATCCAGTCGTCATAAAAATAACCGCCGCCTGCCGCGAGCTCTTTCACAAACGGCGCCATCACGCTCCAAGCGCTCTCGCAAAAACCGTCGGGACAACAGCCGCCTCGACTGACAAAGACCTGCCCCTCCTTCATATCGCAAGCGTGGATCAAGGGGCGCTCGTAACGAGCGATGAGGTCGTCGTAGCGGGCGACCCGCATCACGGTGATCTTAACTTCTTTCATTTCGTTCTCTCCCACTCAATTCTGCGCGCGGGCTTCATCATGGCGCGAAGCGCGAGCCCGAGCCCCCACGCCACGGCGCATATCACGACGAAGATCAGGGCGCCGACACCATAGCCCCATTCGAGGAAGCTGTACCAATCATTACGCACCGTATCCCAACTGCCGATCCCGTTTATTAGACAATTCGTCAGATACCCGATCCCGTACACGAGGGGCGGCACGCAGGCGAAGAAACTCTCCTTAAAGGAGATCTCCTCGCCGAAGATCGCCTCCTCCGCTACGGCGAACAAGGGGATAAGCAAGTGGAAAAAGAGATTGGCGCCGTGATACATCCGACCGTAGCCATATAAAGGACCGAGGAACACGACCACCACCGTAAAAGTGACGAAGACCGCCGTCGCGGCGACGTACTTGAGGACGGCGAGCCATGCGGGCGTCCGCTTCTCCTTCAAAGAAACGACGAGCCAAATCGCGGCGACCACGCCCGTGAAAAGATTGGATAAGACGGTGAAGTATTTCAGGTCCGACCAGCCATTCCCGCCGAGCGTCCCATCCCGCCAAAAGAAGAAACTCAATATCCACACCGTGAAGACCGTCACCGCAAGAACGGCATTCGCGATCAAACGACACTTCCTTTTCATCCCGCGCCTCCTTACGTCCATAGCGACGTGATAAAAAGGGGCGACGCGTCCTTGCTTTTTACAAAACCGCAATTTTCGTAAAAACTCACTTCCGCATCGTAGCCGATGACCGCGATGCGGAGATAGTCTTCGTACTTCTCTTTGACGCGAGCGACAAGCTCCCTGCCGATGCCCTGCCCCTGATAGGCGGGATCTACCAAAAGGTAGTGGACGTAGGCATTCATCACACCGTCGTCCATCACTGAGATCATCCCGACGAGGGTCTCCCCGTCCCAAGCGGAAAAGACCGTGCGGAAGCCGCGCATGGCGACGACGAGCTTATCGGGAAAATGCCCCGATGACCACTCGACGCTGAGAAACAAGCGTTCGAGCGCCTCTCTCGTGAATTCGTGTGTATCGCGGTACTCGATCTTCATTCATTCTCTCCTTTTGCGGCATTGGACGCGACGCTATTCTCTCTGCGCTGTTTGAGATATTTACGCACTTTGAAGCAAGCGGACATCCACAACACGGCATCCATCACGAGGATCACGATACCGAATGGGATAAAATACGGCTCCGTTCGCCTCACGAGGAGATACACGCCCGCAACGCCGACTCCGATGAGGACGCCTGACACAAATGCGGACAGCAAAACGATCAAAAGGATGCGGATCCACCGAGGAACTTTCGGAGAGGCGGCAAGCGCCGAGCTACCCTCAAAAAGCAATTCCATTATACATTCGATGAGTATATCCATTCGTCCTGCCCTTCTCGCCGTAATCATCCGCAAAACATCATTTTTCCGCCTGCGTGATACTATCAAACATTGTACCACCGATACCGCTAAAAAGCAAGATACGAATGTGTGGCAACGGGAATAAAAAGAAAAACGTCCTTGGGATCGTCAGACTTTTAATGTGCGCAAATACTCCTTTCGTTCGGGGGTCACGCGATAACTCTCCAGCGCCTTTTGGATCGCTTTATTATGCGTCCACGAGGCAAGGCGCTTTCCCTCGATGTACGGGAAGGCGGCGTCGTACTGCTTGGCGAGCGCGGTGGCGAAGTACCAAGCCACCATCATCTTGACGTAATACTCCTCCGAGCGGATCGCCGCGACCTTCTCGAGATAGACGGGATCGAAGTCCTCATCCAAGAAATGCGCCATTAACATCCCGACGGCGAAACGCACGGTGTAGGCGTGGTCGGACGCGAGCCAGCGTTCGATGGCGGGCAAGAGCTCCTTTTTATGTTTTCCGAACGATTTCGGGGACATTTGATCGCAGGTCGCCCAGTTATCGACGTACGGAAGGAAACGATCGACTTCCCGCAAAGAGAGGGAAAAGTCGCTTATTTCGGAAATAATGAAAGCGTGAAGTTGGTTCTCGTCGAAAAACCGATGCGGAAGTTCGGACAAAAAGACGGATATTTCCGCCTTTTTCACATATCGCTTCGCGAGGGCACGGAGGGCGGGCGTCCGCACGCCGATGAATGCGGAGGGCGCCACCGTAGGGATAAGCGCGCCTTGAAAGTCGCGATACTCCTTGTCTTGCAGTCTGAACAGTTCTTCCCGTATCTCTTGTTCGATCATATCCACCTCGAAAAAAACGCGGGGATACCCCGCGCCTATCGTCAAATTACGTAATTGTCGCCGTCCGCGTCACGTTGCATCAAGTCCGCAAGGGTGATGCCTTTAAAGTAATCGCGGATGAGCGTATAGAGCTTCTCCCACATCGGGAGTGTCCTGCATTCCGCCGCGCGGGCACAAGGCTCAGCCGAATTTCCGAGACAAGCGATGGGCGCGAGGTCCCCTTCCGTGATCATCAAGATCTCCAAGACGGTGATGTCGTCGGGGGTACGAGACAGTTTATAGCCGCCGCCCTTGCCGTGCTGTCCGTCAAGAAGCCCCGCCTTGGAGAGGTCGGTCATGATGCCTTCCAAGTATTTCTGCGAGATGTCCTGCCGTGCCACGATGTCTTTCAGCGGGATATAATTCTCGCTGTTATGCTCCGCGAGATCGATCATCACGCGCAAAGCGTACCTACCTCTTGTGGATATTTTCATTCTTATTCCCCCTGCTCTTTTGCTATTTCCGCGACGGCGTCTATTTCCAAGATCGCGCCTTTCGGCAATGCCGCCGCTTCGATGAGCGTCCGCGCCGGCTTCTCCGTGAAATACTCGGCGTAGATCTCGTTGAAGCGCGTAAAGTCATTGATATTCGACAGATAACAAGTGGTCTTCACCACCGACGACAAGCTGCTCCCCGCCGCGAGAAGTACCGCGGACAGATTCTCGATCGCCCTCCTCGTCTGTCCTTCGAGCCCCTCGGCGAGCCGCCCGCTGAGGTCGATGCCGAGCTGACCCGACGTGTAGACATAGCCGCCCGCTGCGATCGCTTGGGAATACGGTCCGACTGCCGCCGGTGCCTGATCCGTGCTTACTCTTTTCATAATACCCTCTTTTCGCCCGAAAATCAACCTTTCAAGCTCTATCCCTCTTTACACGAGCATTGCCCCGCGTTTTCTCGCGGGGCAAAAATGAGTCTTCGTTCCTATTCGATCAGTCTTGGAAAAGCGGTGTGGAGAGATACCTGTCACCCGTATCGGGCAATATCACCACGATGGTCTTTCCCGCATTCTCGGGACGCTTCGCAAGCTCGATCGCCGCCCAAGTAGCCGCACCCGAGGAGATGCCGACGAGCACTCCCTCTTTCTTGCCGATGAGCTTTCCGGTCGCGAAAGCGTCTTCATTCGCCACGGGGATGATCTCGTCGTATACCTTGGTATTCAGTACGTCGGGGACGAATCCCGCGCCGATGCCCTGTATCTTGTGCGGACCCGCGACGCCCGTGGAGAGCACCGCGCTGGTTTTGGGCTCGACAGCAACGACCTTCACAGAGGACTTCTTACTCTTCAAATATTCACCCGTTCCCGTGATGGTGCCGCCGGTGCCGACGCCCGCGACGAGGAAGTCCACTTCCCCATCGGTGTCCGCGTAGATCTCGGGACCCGTTGTCTCGAAATGGGTCTTGGGATTCGCGGGGTTCACGAATTGCCCGGGGATAAAGCTATTCGGCGTCGCGGCGGCGATCTCCTCCGCCTTGGCGATGGCGCCCTTCATGCCCTTTGTGCCGTCCGAGAGAACGAGCTCCGCGCCGTACGCTTTCATCAGTTGACGACGTTCGACGGACATCGTCTCCGGCATCACGATGATGATCCTATATCCTTTCGCCGCGGCGATGGACGCAAGTCCGATGCCGGTATTACCCGAGGTGGGCTCGATGATGACGGAGCCTTCCTTCAAGAGACCTTTCGCCTCCGCGTCCTCGATCATCGCCTTCGCGATACGATCTTTCACGGAGCCTGCGGGGTTGAAGTATTCCAGTTTCGCGAGGATCTTGGCTTTGAGTCCGAGCTCCTTTTCGATGTGGGTGAGTTCCAGTAGCGGGGTCTTCCCGACCAATTGATCGGCAGATGTATAGATAGCAGACATAGTTTTATTCTCCTTTTATATTATTTGATAGCCGCAAAACCCGCTTCGAGGTCTGCGATGATGTCGTCGATATGCTCCGTCCCGATGGACAGGCGGACGGTATTGGGTTTGATGCCCGCGGCGAGGAGCTCCTCCTCCGAGAGCTGTGAGTGGGTCGTGGACGCCGGATGGATGACGAGGGACTTGACGTCCGCCACGTTGGCGAGCAGGCTGAAAAGCGACAGGCTCTCCGTGAACTTTTTCGCCTTCTCCGCATCTCCTTTCACCTCGAAAGTGAAGATGGACGCCGCGCCGTTCGGGAAATACTTGTCGTAGAGCGCCTTCTGATGACCCGTCTCGAGGGAAGGATGATTCACCTTCTCCACCTGCGGATGGTTCTTCAGGAATTCAACGACCTTGAGCGCATTCTCCACGTGGCGCTCCAAGCGTAGCGACAGCGTCTCCAATCCCTGCAAAAGCAGGAAAGAATTGAAGGGGGAGATCGCCGCGCCTTGGTCTCTCATCAAGGTGGTGCGTAGTTTCAGAATGTAGGCAAGGTTCCCGCACGCCTCGGTGAATACGACGCCGTGATAGGAAGGATTCGGCTGAGAGAGACCGGGGAATTTATCATTCTGCGCCCAGTCGAACTTGCCGCCGTCCACGACCACGCCGCCCATCACCGTGCCGTGCCCGCCGATGAACTTGGTGGCGGAATGTACGACTACGTCCGCGCCGTGCTCGATGGGACGAAGCAGGAAGGGCGTCGCGAAGGTATTGTCCACGATGAGGGGGATGCCGTGCTTATGCGCGACGGCGGAGACCGCCTCGATGTCCAAAACGTCGGAATTGGGGTTTCCGAGAGTCTCCGCGTAGAGGAGCTTGGTATTCGGCTGTATCGCCCTCTCGAAATTCGCGGGATCGGACGGATCCACGAAGGTGGTGGTGAGCCCCTGCTCTCTCAAGGTATGCGCCAAGAGGTTGAAACTGCCGCCATAGAGATTGGTAGACGCGACGATGTGGTCGCCCGCCGTGGCGATGTTCTGGATGGCGTAGGTGATGGCGGAGGAGCCGGACGCCGTGGCGAGCGCCGCCGCGCCGCCCTCGAGAGCGGCGATCCTCTTCTCGAAGACGTCGCTGGTGGGGTTCATAAGGCGGGTGTAGATATTGCCGCCCTCGGTGAGCCCGAATCTGCCAGCCGCCTGTGCGGAATCTTTGAAAACGTAGGACGTGGTGGCGTAGATGGGTACCGCCCTTGCGTCCGTAGCTGGATCGGGAGTCTCCTGCCCGACGTGTATTTGTAATGTTTCGAATCTGTACTGTGACATAATAGTATCTCCTTTATTTCTTATTGAACGTTGATCGTTTGGCGCTATTCCTCAGCAACATCGATCGCACATTCGTCCGAAACGGAAATTCTTGCGTACAAGCACTTTGAGTTCGTCGGTCATTTTGGCTTCTCCTTCTACCCACTTACCTCGTAGGTTAATATGATAATAGCACACCCAAATGTGACCTGTCAAACGTTTTTGCAAAAAAAAACAAAAAAAAGAGACCGAATTATTCGATCTCATTTTCCGGCGAAAAGGATGGCGCTCACCCCTCGCAATGGCAACAGTCCACCGAACGGAACTGCTCCTCGTCGTAGGGGATGCCTTCCCTCTGATAATAGTCCAAGATGGCGCGCTTGATGGCTTCCTCTGCGAGGACGGAGCAATGCATCTTATGTGCGGGGAGACCGTCCAAGGCTTCCGCGACCGCTTTATTCGTCAGTTCGAGCGCCTGCGACAGGGGCTTGCCCTTTATCATCTCGGTAGCCATCGAGCTGGACGCGATGGCGGAGCCGCACCCGAATGTCTCGAACTTGACGTCCACGATGATGCCGTCCACGATCTTTAAGTATATCTTCATAATGTCGCCGCATTTGGCGTTGCCTACCTCGCCCACGCCGTTCGCGTCCTCGATGACGCCGACGTTGCGGGGATTGCGGAAATGATCCATTACTTTATCACTATATAATGCCATATATATTTCTCCTTATTATAGTAAAAACGGTTTGATGCCGTTGACTTTATCGCGCCAAATGGGGGACATACCGCGGAGACGCTCCACGACCGTGGGGATGACCTGTAAAGCAAAGTCGATCTCATCCTCCGTGGTGTATTCGGACAAGGAGAGGCGGAGCGAGCCGTGCGCGATCTCGTGCGGGTGTCCGATGGCGAGAAGGACGTGACTGGGATCCAGAGAGCCCGACGTACACGCCGACCCCGACGACGCTTCCACACCGTACGAATCGAGAAGCAAAAGGAGGCTCTCCCCTTCGATGCCCTCGAAACAGAAATGCACGTTGCCGGGAAGGCGGCTCACTTTGTCGCCGTTCAGGACGGAATGCGGAATGGCGCCGAGCCCTGCGATGAGCTTATCGCGCAGAGCGGTGACCTTCGCCATATTCTCTGCGAGGTGGTCGGTGGCTTCCTTGAGCGCGGCGGCGAGCCCCACGATCCCCGCGAGGTTCTCGGTGCCTGCGCGTTTGCCGCGCTCCTGCGCGCCGCCCTCGATGAGGGAGGAGAGGAATATGCCTCTCCGCGCGTAGAGGACGCCCACGCCTTTCGGTCCGTGGAACTTATGCGCCGAGAGAGACAGCATATCGACGTTCATTTCGGCTACGTTCACGGGAATATGTCCGACCGCCTGCACGGCGTCGGTGTGGAACGGGACTTTCCGCGCGCGGCAGACCGCGCCGATCTCCGCGATGGGGAGCACGGAGCCGATCTCATTATTCGCGGTCATCGTGGTGACGAGGCAGGTGTCCTCGCGAATGGCTTTCTCCACCTGCTCTGCGGTGATATTCCCCTCCCGCCCCACAGGCAGATAAGTGACTTCGTAGCCGTCTTTCTCGAGCTTTTTCAAGGTGTGGAGGACGGCGTGATGCTCGAATGCCGTCGTGATGAAGTGCTTCTTCCCTTTCCGCGCGCCGATAGCCGCCGCGGAGAGGATGGCTTGGTTATCCGCCTCGCTCCCGCCCGACGTGAAGTAGATCTCATTCGGCGCCGCACCGAGACAAGCCGCCACCGTGGATCGCGCCTCGTCCAAGACCTCTTTCGCCTGCTGCCCCATCGAATGGAGACTGGACGGATTGCCATAGACTTCCTCGAAATAAGGCATCATCGCATCAATGGCGGCACGGCTCATTTTCGTTGTCGCCGCATTATCCAAATAAACCTGCATATCGCACCTCTTATCCGTAATAACGGCATTATAGCACGACCAACCTACCTTGTCAATAGGTAAATAGCGGATGGGAAAAATTTTTGCAAAAAAAAGACGGGCGCGTTGCCCTTCCTATTTATCCATCAGAGAATAGAGCACCGTCAATCCGCCGGCAATACCGTGATCGGCAACATATAATCCCCACCATAAGCATCCGACAATCTGAGCGACTTATAATTTTTGGCGTTCACAGGTATAAAAATGACGTCGTATAAAGTTCTCTCGGGAGAAAGCTCCTGTCCGGAAACCCATGAAAAACGACCGGGAACTGACGCTATACTCGGACATAGTTCAGGAGAAACCTCGGTAAATGCAAGCATAGAATCATCCAATTCTTGCCCAGCGGTAAGGACGAGCTCGTCTCCGTTGTTTGGTACTATCTGGGGCCATATTAATACACAGATCGGCGCCTTTTCGATCGTCAATGTGCTTTTGACCTTTCTGCTCCTATATCCGCTATTCGCCATAGAGACCGTCACATCATAGATGCCCGCTTCGACAGGCGAATCGACTTCTACGCCGTCCTCATTGACATAAGTTATCTTCCATCCTTCGGTCATACCGTTTTCGGCAGTAACAGTGACACTTTTGGGCGCACCGTCATAAAAGAATGTAGCGAAATCAACTTTGAGTTTTACCATTTGCGGCTCATCATCACACCCCGTAATGAACGTAAATGACAGCGCCGATAACATTATTGTTAAAACGATACATATGATCGGTTTACGCATTTTATTCTCCTTTGGCTCTATCCGAGAATTGAGCCGTTATACTTTTTCTGTGCGATAAAGAGCACTGTGAGTCCGAGAACGAAGCCGACCACTGTGGGGATCCACCACAGGGCGGAATAGAATAGGTCGAGGATGCCGGAGACCGCGATGCCGAGACCGACGAGCATCAAGCCGATCCCCATCATTCGGCAATAGGCGGGGAGATTCTCCTCTTTCACGTTTTTATAATGATACGCGTGCAAGATGGACACTTTCCGTCCGAGCCACAGCACGAGTCCCAATACGATGATGAGCAGTCCGACTGCCTCTTTCACGATAACGCCCGCGATCATATTCCCCTCACGTCACCTATATATCTTTTCCGGGTGGTCTTCGTAATATTTTCGCTTATCCTCATACATCCTCTCGTCGGCGAGGTGCATCGCCTCGGGAATATCCGTCCCGTTCTCCGCGATGGAAAGCCGTACGTCAAAGCCCACAACACTTCCTCCTTGGCTCGATATTAGGACACCCTTGTCTCCAT
>JAFTBD010000008.1 GCA_017455385.1 Clostridia bacterium | reverse complement strand
TGCGTTCTATCTGATATTCAACGGCATCCTCACGCTGCTTTTCGGTTACATCGAGAAGAAGCTCAGTTACTACAAGGTGTAAAGGAGGGCGCGATATGTCGAAAGAAATTGTGAACGAGACTATTCTCGAAGTAAAAGGTATCAAGAAACATTTCGGCGACACAGACGTCCTCAAAGGCATCGATTTCTCGGTGGAGAAGGGCGAGGTCGTCGTCATCATCGGTTCGTCGGGTAGCGGCAAGACGACGCTCCTGCGTTGCTTGAATTTCCTCGAATTCGCCGACGAAGGCACCATCTCCGTCCTCGGGGAAGTGCTGTATGACGGGCTCGCGGAGCAGGTCGCGAAGAAGAAGCTGAAGAATAACGACAAGCTCCTGCGTGTCAAACGACTGCATTTCGGACTCGTCTTCCAGAATTTCAATCTTTTCCCGCACAAGACCGTCCTCGCCAATCTGACTCTCGCGCCGATGCTCCGTTTCAAGAGCGACCTTCGCACGATGAAGAGAGCGGAGAAGGCGAAGATTCGCGCGTTGAAGAGAGCCAAGACGCCGGAGGAGATCGCCGCCGTCGAGGCACAGGCGATCCCGATGCCCGATTACGCCGGCGCCGACGAGATCAAGGAGAAGGCGCTCGCCACATTGGATCGCGTGGGACTTCTCGACAAGAAGGATAATTACCCTTGCCAGCTTTCGGGCGGACAGCAGCAGCGTGTCGCCATCGCGCGCGCCCTCGTGATGAACCCCGATATCCTCTGTTTCGACGAGCCGACCAGCGCCCTCGATCCCGAGCTGACGGGTGAGGTGCTGAAAGTCATTCGCGAACTCAAAGACAGCGACACCACGATGATCGTGGTCACCCACGAGATGGAGTTCGCACGCGACGTCGCGGATAAGATCATCTTCATGGCGAATGGCGTCATCGAGGAGGCGGGTACGCCGGAGGAAGTCTTCGGGAACCCGAAGAGCGAGAAGACCAAAGCATTCCTTGCCTCAAGGAGCAACTGATCAAAAACGTTTTTTATCCGCAACTTGCCGATAGGCAAAGTTCACTGTGAGCGAAGAGAACAAGTTCACGCGGCGACAGCCGTCGTTCACCGATCGGCGGCATTTGCCGCAAATTGATCTTTCACCGATAGATCCACACTTCTGCCCGAAATGAATTTGCCTCGCCACCTATCGTCCGTCGTGAAGGAGACGGGACCGCCGTTCGCGCTGTAGGCCTGCAAGAGCCGCCCTCCGCCCATATAGATCACCACGTGCGAGATACTGCCGTTTCCCGTGAAATAGAAGTCGCCACGTCGCAATTCTTCGTATCGAGTTATCACTTTGCCGACGGTATAGTCCGCTTGGCTCCCCGTATAATTACCGAGTTTCACGCCGTCCCCGACGTAGTAGCAGTACTGCACGAATGAACTGCAATCGAAACTCTTCCCCGTGAAATAGGGGCTCACTTCGCCGTATTCGTTTATGATGCGCGGCGCGCCCCATACGTAAGGCGTGCCGAGCTTATCAAGCCCCGCATCCACGATGCGCTCGATGGCGCGGCAGGTATCCGCGAGGTAAGCGTATGCGGCGGAGACGTACCCGACCGCTCCGTCCTTCCACACCTTGTACCATCCGCCTTCCGTTTCGAGATAGGGCAGGCTTCGCCCCGTCCCGAGATAGCCGACGACAGCCGTGCCCATTCCAGCACCTGCGCGCACGTTGACCCCCGTTGTCGCGCATACCGCGGGATACCTTTCACGGTCGAAAGCAGGGTAGGTGAAGAGGGGCGCTGCCGCTTCGGAGACGGGCTCACCCTCTTGGAAGGCTTCATCGGGCGGCATCTCCGCGCCGTCGTCCTCTCTTATCGGCGTCGTCCCTTCCGCTTCGTCCGACTCAGGTATGATCTCTGCTTCCTCAACGGGAGCAATGTTTTTAATATCTTCCGAATTATCCGCACATCCCGTGAGAAAAGAGAAGAGGCAGATCACCGCCAGTAGGAAACAGCCGAATCTGTATGTATTTTTCATAAGCACCACCTTCCATTATAAGGGAGCGCGGCGCCCGCCTGACGTGGCAATAAATGGAAATCGTTCAAAATGCGGGAAAACGGTTGACGAATACTAACTTGTATAATATACTAACAATACTACAAAAGTGAAAAGATAGGAGTTATCATGTCATTAAAGCACGGTTTATTGGGATTACTTACCCTTCGCAAGTCCTCGGGATACGACCTCTCGAAGCTCTTTCAGGAGTCGCTCAGTTATTTCTGGGTGGCGAATCAGAGTCAGATCTATCGCGAGCTCGACAAGATGGAGGAGATCGGCTGGGTCGTCTCCTCGAAAGTGGAGCAGGATGCCCGCCCGAATAAGAGGGTGTACGGCATCACCAAGGAAGGCAATGCGGAGCTCGTTCGTTGGCTCAAAGACGACAGCGCCGAAGAGCTCGGCGTCGTCCGCAACCCCCTTTTGATGAAACTGTTCTTCTCCGCGAAGGTGGATCGCGAGCACGCCATCCGTCTTCTCGAGAATTATCGTGCCATTTGTGTGGAAGCGAGGGAGAATATCCTCGCGCAGGTCGCGGAGATCGGCGAGGTCGAGGAGACCGCGGCGAAGCCCGCCTATTGGCTGTATTCCACCAATTATTCCATCGCGTATTACGATTTTCAGATCAAGTGGGTGGACGAGACGGTCGCCCGTCTGAGATCCCTCGCATAAGCCTATGCCCGCGGAGCAAGCGAGAGAATTACCGGAGAGAGTCGTCGTCGATTACGACGAGCTGTATTTGACGGAATATTCCGTATATAAGACGGAAAGCTTCTCCCTTGCCACCGCGAAACTCGTGAATGTGAACGTCCTTCTGACGCACCTTGCTTTCGCCGCGCTGAAAGCGGGGATATCGGAAGGGCGTTTTTCTTTCTCTTCGTCGGACGTCAAGCTATATGCCGACTTCGATCCCGCGGGGCGAGAGGGTGCCACGGTCGTGTATTACGACTTCAAGTCCTATCCCGTCACGGGGGACGGCGACACCCGTCTCCGCGGTGTTCGTGAGTGGCGTGTGGAACGCGCGCCAGCCGCGCCTTATCCGCGGAATAAGCTCTATCGCACTTTCAGCGACAGGGTGAATCTCCCGCTCCTCAACGAGGAACAGGAACGCATCGTACGTTCGGAAGGGAAGAATCTCCTCGTACAGGGCATCGCAGGCAGCGGCAAGACCAATGTCTGTATCGACAAGATCCTCTTCGCGGCGGTGTCGTCCTATCGCGGCAAGACGCTTTACAGCACCTTTTCCCGCGGACTGCTCCTCGACGTTCGTCGCAAGGTGGAGGAATACACCGAGAGCCTTCGCGCGCTCCTTTCGGACCTTAAAAAGGGCAACGTGCGCACGACCACCACGGAGATCCTCGCGGTGACCCGCGTCATCGGCATGCCCCTTCGCTCGGAAGACACCGTCACGGAGGAGATCGAGCGGGTGATCGCCTACCTCTCCGAGAAGGTGGATTACCTCTTGCCGGAGGACATCTATCGCAAGAAGCACGGCGAATTCAAACGCGCGGACGAAGACACCTTCCGCAGGTTCCTCCGTGAGATGAAAAATTACAATTTGGCACAGCGCGGCAAGAAGCACGACATCTCCGCCGAAGTCTTGTATAAAGAGGTGTACGGCTTCATTTTCGGACGTGCTTGCGGCGCGGAACTATCCAAAGAGGAATACGTCGCCCGCCGCGCGGGCACTTTCACGAAAGCGGAAGCGGAATACGTCTACGACCTCTCCGAGGGCTATCGGGCGTATCTCGCCGAGACGGGTCATACCGACCTGAACGTCGCGTGCGCGGAGATGTCCCGTGAGCTCACGCATCCCGAGTATTCCCTCGCCGTCTTGGACGAGGTGCAGGACTTTACTCGCGTGCAACTGGAGTTTTTCCGCGATATCGCCATCAAGCTTTTCTGCGTGGGCGACGCCGCGCAGATGGTGAATCCCGCCTATTTCTCCTTCGCCGCACTGAAAGACCTACTTTATAAACAGGACGTCACCGAGGTGTCGGAACTGAAATATAACTACCGCAACAGCAAAGAGATCGCGGATATCGTGATGGCACTCGCCAAGTTGAATCGCGAGACCTTCGGCGTGCATGGTTTCGTGCTGGACGCCGAGGCGGTCTCGAGGGAAGAAGGCTCCTTCGCGGTCAGTTTCCGCACGGGGGATTTCATCGAACGGATGAAAAAGGAAGTCACGGACAATTTCACTGTCGTCGTGTCCTCGCAGGCGGAGAAGGAGAAGCTTCGCGCCGCCCTCCCGCTCAAGGAGATATTGACCGTTTCCGAGATCAAAGGGTTGGAGCGCGACACCGTCGTTCTCTATAACGTGCTGTCCTCCAATAAGGACAAATTCGAGCGGCTCGCCAAGACCGAGCTCGACCGCAAGAGCGCGGACGAGAATAGCCTCTATCGCTATTATTTCAATCTCTTCTACGTCGGCGTTTCGCGTGCCCGTCGCCATCTCTTCGTGGCGGAAGCGAACGACGTCCCGCAGTTTACCGCATTCTTCCGAGAGAACTTCGAGTACATCTCGGCGGAGGACGCCGTCCTGCGCATCAAGGAGACGGTGGGCAGCACCCTCGTCGAACAGGAGGAATACAAGCGCCGTGCCGCCGAATTCATGAAGCTCGGGCAGTACGACAATGCGGAGAATGCCGCCCGCTCTCTCATCAACGACCGCGACAGGGAGAAGATCCTCATCGAGATAGGCATTTGGCGGGACTATATCGCCTCGGGCGACTACGTCAATGCGGGTATTGCGTACTGGGAACACGGCTATCTCGCCGAAGCGCGTGAATATTTCGAGCTCGCGGGTGAGCACGACCTCTCCGCGATGGTGGACGCCACAGTGGAGGAGGGGGAAGACGCCCGCCTCGACTATCGTGTGGTGTCCTATTTCGAGAAGCTCAAGGGGAATGCCGCCGCGATGCGGGTGCTCGGGCGGGTCATCGACGGAGACCTCGAGACGCTGAGAAAAGAACACAGGGAGATATCCTCCCTCTTGAAAAAAGTCAATAAAAAGACCAAAGGAGCAAGCTGATGGAAGACGTAAAAGCACTCATCGAATCATTTCGCGAATACAGGGACTTACTCACACCCGTGACGGAGAACTTGCGTGAATTCGCCGACACTTACGACAGTATGCGCGGCGACATCGACCGCTTGTCCGCCGCCTTCGAGGGGGATGTGACGGGGAATCTCGAGAAGATCTATAAGACCCTGTCATCCGAGGCGGCGAAGGCGCAGAGCCTCGCGCATGAGATCGACTCTTTCCTCGCGAAGAGCGAGAGGTATGAGAAAGAGGTGGAGACCCTCTCTCGCACCCTCACGAGATTGGAAGGGACGCTCGAAGCGCTGAGCAGACTGGAGAGCGAGGCGGAGGAGCAGATCGGCAAGCTGGAGAGCACCCTCGACGAGAAGAGGAAAAACTACAACTTGAAAGAGCTCGAGCGCACCATCGGCAACTACAATGCGGGGGTGAATCGCGTGGCGGAATTCATCAATAAAGACGTCGCGGCGTCCCTCGCGGAGAATAATGACAAACTGAATGCCATCAAGGCGCGTTTCAACGACCTCGAGGAAGGGGTGCGCCAAGGGAATGGGAGCATCGAGGCTCTCGTGGCGTCCTTCGTTGCGACCGGCGACCTCCTGCGGAAAGTCACCGAAGGTGAGAGCGTGAATGAAGCCTATATCTATGACATTTTGGATAAGTGGGCTGCCGACAGAGGCGTGAAGAGAAAGAAATGATATACGAGCAAGCGGCAAGACTGACGGAGATCGTCCGCAAGGACGACGTGAAAGCATTCGGGGAGATCGCCTCGCCCGACCTTTTCGCCTCTGCCTTCGGTCGTTTCCCGCTGCTCTCTTTTTTGTATCTATTCTCGGCGCGGCGCATCGTGAAGAAGTATCTCCCCGAGCTCATCAAGGAGCGTCCCCGCACTCGCTACGAGCGTATCGCGGAAGCGGACGCCCTCTTCGTGAAGAAGGCGGGAAAAGCCCTTCGACATTACGCCGACAGGGAAGTCTCGCCCCTCGAGATGCTCGCCATCCTCGGACGGGGCAGGGAATTGAAAAAGCTATTCGCCGTCTATCCCGCCGCCGACCGTTATTTGAATGCGATTCATACCGTTTATTACACCCGCCTCGGCGAAGGCGTCGTGCGGAAAGGTGATGCGCTGATCCTGCCGAAAGAACCGCTGAGTTATTTGCAAAAAAGGCTCTTGCGCATCGCGTCTATGGTGCTCTCCGTTCTATTCCTGCTGACGGTCGCCCTCTCTGTCCTCGTCCCGACTTATTTCGGGCTCGGCACGGCGAAAAGCCCGTACGCCATACGGAACGGAGATGACTTCAAAGAGCACATTGCCTCAAAAGAAGCAGTCCTCTCTTTGCGGAATGATATGACGCTATCCGAGACGGCTGAGACAGTAGGCGCCGAGATCCTCGGCAATGATAAGATCATACGCCTCACGGCGCCCTTCGCGGACACCTTCACGGGGGTGCTTCGCGACGTGACGTTCGTGCTTGAAAAGGGATATCCCGCCGCCGCGATCATCAAGACGAATCGCGGTAAATTGGAGAATGTGTCCGTCGTCACCGCGGACGCCACCTACGATAAATCCGACTTCATCGAGACGCTGACCCCCTCGGAGGGAGAGGAAACGGAGGAGACCGCCACCAAGGTATTCTCCCTCTTCGCCACGCGGAACGAAGGGATCATCGAGTCTTGCACCGCCGTCGTCACCTTGCATTTCGTCGGGAAAGAGGGCGGAAACTGCTATTTCGCGTCCTTCGTCGCCGAGAACTACGGTACGATCCGTGATTGCCGCGCGCAGGGGAGTGCTTCTTCCGTCGCGGTGGATATGGCGGGTATCGTCGCCGTCAATGCGGCGGCAGGCGCCGTGATGGATTCAGGCGCGGATGTGACGCTTACCCAGCGGACGACCATCGAGAAATGGAATCCCAACGTGGCGGGCATCGCCGCCGAGAACGAGGGCGTGATCTCCGGCTGTGAAAACAGCGGCAAGCTGACCTCTGCCATCGAACTCGCGTCGCTCGGCGAGAACGTCTCTCCCGCGGGCGCGTATGTCGGAGGTATCGTCGCCGTAAACGTCGGCAGCGTCGTCGGTTGCACGAATAAAGGCGTCCTGCTCGCCACTGCCGAAAACGGTTTTGCTTTCGCAGGCGGGATCGCCGCACGAAATACCTACAATAACGACGGATCGCGTTATGGTTCGATCGGCAGTTCGTCTTCCCTCGCGGATATCACCGCGACGAGCAGTACGAGTAACGTTTTTGCGGGCGGTATCGCGGCGAGGAACGAAGAGGATTGCGTGATCGACGGCTGTCGGTTCACGGCGAAAGTCTCTGTGGAAGCGCCTGCCCAAACGGAAAAGAATATGAATGTCTTCGCGGCGGCGGGCGGCATCTGCGGCTATACCCTCGGACGTATCAATGCTTCTTTCTCCACGGGGACGACCTGCGAAATGAGCGCGAACAGATACGTCGGCGCCATTTGCGGCTTGGCACATCTTTACTTGTCTTTTTACAGCTATGCCACCTTCCTCTCGTCGAATGCCTACTTGGCGGGAGAAGGGGAGAGCTATGCGATCGGCGCCTTGGTCTTCAACGGAAGCATCGTCAGACCGATGGATCTCACGACCGAGAGCGATCTCGCATTTTTGGATTCGGGGACGACGCGCGTCTCGACATTGGAAGAATTGAAGGAGATGGACATTTATTTTGAATGATCTGAAGAGAATGCGGGCAATATTCATAGCGCTTTTGGTCTTCGCGGTGGCGGCATTCCTCGCCATTGTGGGTCTTGCCGTATTCGTGTTCTTGTCCTCGGGGGCGGGCTCTCGGGCGCTCCTCTCGGCGGGCATCGCGCTCTCCGCGGTCTATCTCGTTCTTTCCGTTTCATTCCTTATCCTCGGATCTCGCAGAAAAAAGTCGTAAATTGCCGTAAAAAAAACTTGTCTGCAATTATAGAAGTGATATAATAATCGATATATGACAAAGGTAACGATAGACGAAAACGAACTCAGAGAGAAGATAGAACGTGTGTTCTCGGGCGCGCAACGCGAGCTCGTCCTCTCTGCATTCGACTTCGCCAAAGAGCGTCACGCGGGTCAGCTCCGTCTCTCGGGAGAGCCTTATATCATACACCCCTGCCACGTGGCGAATATCCTTCTCGATCTCGGTATGGACGCCGAGACGGTGGCGGCCGGATTCCTTCACGACGTTTTGGAAGATACGGAGACCACCCGCGAAGAGATGGCGGAAAGATTCGGCGAGGGCGTCACTACGCTGGTGGAAGGCGTCACCAAGCTGAATAAACTCCAGTTCAAGAGCAAGGAACAGGCACAGGCGGAGAACCTTCGCAAGATGCTCCTCGCGATGGCGAAAGACGTCCGCGTCATCATCATCAAGTTCGCGGACAGACTGCATAATATGCGTTCTCTCGCCTATAAGTCGGAGGAGGCGCAGATCGCGATCTCCAAAGAAACGATGGAGATATACGCTCCTTTAGCGGCGCGCCTCGGTATCGCACAGGTAAAAGGCGAGCTGGAAGACCTCGCGATGCGTTATCTGTATCCGAAAGAGTATTACGAGCTCGTCGACCTCATTTCCTCCAAGAAAGAGGAGCGCGAGGCATTCGTTGAGAAGGTCAGCGAGCAGCTCAAGCATGAGCTCGACGCCCGCGGCGTCAAGTACGAGATCAACGGACGCGCCAAGCATTTTTACAGTATTTACCGCAAGATGAAGAGGCAGAAGTCGGGCATAGAGGAAGTGTACGACCTGATGGCGATCCGCATCATCGTGGACACCGTCAAAGACTGCTATAACGTGCTCGGCATCGTGCACTCTCTGTGGACGCCGCTCCCCGGTAGGTTCAAAGACTACATCGCCACGCCGAAAGCGAATATGTATCAGTCCCTCCACACGACGGTACTGAACGAATTCGGCTCCCCCTTCGAGGTGCAGATCCGCACGAAAGAGATGCATCGCCTCGCCGAGTACGGTATCGCGGCGCACTGGAAGTATAAAGACGGTTACACCGACCGTACCCTCGACGAGAAGATCAAATGGATCCGCGAAGTTATGGCACTCCACGAGTCGGACGTCGAAGACAGCCAGGAATATCTCGACGCATTGAAGACCGAGATGTTCACCGACGAAGTATTCGTCTTCACCCCGCACGGCGACGTCATCAATCTGCCCGCCGGTTCGACGGTGGTGGATTTCGCGTACGCCATCCACAGCGACGTGGGCAATCATTGCACGGGCGGCAAGATCAATATGAAGATGGTGCCCCTCTCCACCAAGCTGAATACCGGCGACATCGTGGAGGTCATCACGTCTTCGTCCGCGAAGCCCAGCCGCGATTGGCTGCGTTTCGTGGCGTCTCCTTCTACCAAGGCGAAGATCCGTCAATATTTCAAGCGTACGATGCGGGACGAGAATATCCGTATCGGACGGGATATGCTCATCGCCGCCTGTAAGAAGGCGGGCTACAGCGCCAAGCAACTGATGGTGGACAGCTGGATCCTCGAGACGGCGGAGAAGCAGTCTTTCTCCTCCGCGGACGACGTCCTCGCCGCCGTCGGGTACGGCGAGCTCAAGCCCAAGCAGATCATCGACAGGCTCGTTCATCGTTATCTCCAGACCGTCCCGAAAGAGGAGGTCAAGACCGTCACGCCCAAGAAGGCTTCTTCCGGCAACGGCGTCCTCATCGACGGAGAAGAAGGAATGCAGGTGCACCTCTGCTAGTGTTGCAATCCTCTCCCCGGCGACCGTATCATCGGCTACGTCACGCGTGGCAGAGGCATCAACGTCCACCGCGCGGATTGCTTGAACGTCTCGGGATTAGAGCAGGATCGTCTCATCAAGGCGGAATGGAGCGGCGTCGTCGCGGGCAAGTTCTCGGCGACCCTCATGGTATTCGCGGATGAGACCGCCGCCATCAATAAGGTCACGGAGCTCTTCTCCTCGATGAATGTGGAGATCACCCATATCTCCGCCACGGTGGACAGGGATAAGAAGGTAAAGATAGCCGTCACGGTGGAGCTTGGCGGACGGGAGGAGCTCATCTCCGTCAAAAATAAACTGATGCAGATCAAGTCCGTTACGGACGTGGTGAGAGGATAACTATGATCAAGAGAGTAGAGACCGCGAGAGACAGACGCGCATTCACGAATTTCCCGCTGAAACTGTATGCCAAAAACGCGCATTACGCACCGCTCTTTTATGCGGATGAGAAGGCACTTTTACAGCGGAAGACCAATATCTATTCCGACTACAGCGAGAGCGAATTTTTCCTTGCGTACGATGCGAAAGGGACGGTGGTCGGCAGAGTGGGCGTC
>JAFTBD010000007.1 GCA_017455385.1 Clostridia bacterium | reverse complement strand
CTCCGCTCGATCGGGCGGGAGCGCACATTCCAGCGGAAAGTCGGACAGATAGTATTTATATAGGTCGAGAAGGGCGTAAGCCGCGGGAAACAGATAGTCGTCGTATCTGCCGCCCACGCTCCGCGCCGCGAGAAAAGCGAGCTCGGTGGCGCTCTTAACGGCGGGGCGATCCGCCGACGCGAGACTGAGCGCGGCGGAGATCATTCTCTCTGCGAGCGGTCTATCCTCCGTCCATCCCTCGAATGCCCGTGTAAGGGCGGCGAGAGACGGGGCGGGATCCTTCTTATGAAGGATGAGGTCGGCATAAGCTCCATCCAGTCCCTCCGTGAAACGAGCGAGGAGATGCCCGAGACCGGAACGAACGCCCTCTCCCGAGGCATAAAGGCTCTTGTCCGTCACCACCGTGAAACAGTCAGATCGCACCGTCACCCGTTGAACGGCGGTGGTGCATTCCGTATGCTCGATGAAAGCAGAGAGCGCCGTGAAGTCGGTGGGATAGAGGAAGGTGGGCACCTTGCCGTAGGCGGCGTAGTCTTTCGCGGCTTCCGTCTCCTTGAGCCCCCCGACGCCGACCGCCGCCGCTACGAAATCGATCTCCTCTCTGTCGAAGGAGCGCCGCATGATAAAGGCGTCCCGCACTTCCCTCCTGACGACGGTGTACCCTTCGAGAGCGAGGGTCGCCTCCGCGTCCTCTCCCTCCCTGCCCTCTCGCGCGAAGAGGAGGACTTTGCCCCCTTTCAAACATTTCTTGACCTCTTTCGCCAATGATTTGAATCCTTCCTCGACCGTGACGATCCTTATCCCTTCCGCCATATATGCCCTCCGATCCTTTTTTCTTTCTATCCTATCGCGTCCTCGCGATCGTGGACTGACGAAAGTCGCCGAATGACGGCGTTTTTTGTATATTCTCCGCAGAGGCGTCGGCACGTTTAACGATTCTTATGGATACAATGCGGTAAAAATATGCTACAATACGTAGTATGAAGAAGCTTTTCGCCATCTTCTGCGCCCTTATTGCTCTCACGCTCATCGCATTCGGTTGCAAGGACAAGCCGCAGGAAACAGAAGGCTATTATCGACTCTTCGCGTCGCATATCGCCCCGACTTCCGCCGAGAAGACGGATCTTTTCGGGTACACTTTCGAGAGTTTCCTCTCGCGGGGCTACGTCCTCGTCTCCACAACACAAGAAGATAATACGTTATACGGCGTCGTGGACGCCGAGGAGAATACGCTCCTTTTCGAGCCTATCTATGCCGACGTGAAGATGGTAGGCGACTTCTTCCTCCTATCCCCCGGCTCGGATAACGGCGGCTACCGTGTGGCGTCCCGAAAAGGCACCATCCTCAGCAACACGCCCGAAGAACCCGTGATCGAGGACATCGGGCAAGGCTACGTCAGCGTGGCGACAGGCTCGAGAAGCATCGTTTACGACGCAAACGGCGCGGAGGCGCTCGCCTCCAATCTGATGAACGCGGACTATGAGTACACCGCCTGTGGGAATTTCATGATCGCTTGCGACAGCGTGAAAGGAAATTATCAGGTATTCAACCTGCATACCGGCGAGGTGAAGCTCTCCCTCTACCCCGCGGCAGGCACGACCATCTCCCTCTATTACGCGGGCGGCAACGACTTTATCGCCATTTACGACGTGGAGAGCGACTCCGAAGATAACTATGACTATACGATGCAATTCGGCGATGGGAGCACGGCGCATCTCAAACAAACGATCTATCGCATGACCATCGGCGTGGAATCCAATCATATCCTGCCGATCGGATCCTTCGTGGCGTCCCTGACGAGCCGCTATTCCTTCGGCAAGACCGAGGCGGATCGGGAGATCTATCCCCTTCAAGACGGCTACTTCACGATGGGGATCTATAACGTGACGGACAAGGTCGCGGACGGCAGCATACGCTACGTGGTGACAGACGCCTCCCTGAACGTGCTGGCCGAACTCCCGGACGGCATCCGCCCCGACACCTTCGCCACGGACGGATATTTCCTCTCGGGACTGCAATCCTCGTCGGTGCGTCTCTATAACGAGAAATTGGAGAAAGTGCTGACCTTCTCCGACGGACCCTATCATTCCGCCGTGCTGTCCGACGGCGTCATCGTCCTCTGCAAGCTGATAAACGGCACCCCGCTCTACTCCGCGGTCGATACGAACGGCACCACTCTCATCGACTACAAATATTCTTATTTATCCGCCTTTATCAGCGGAAAAGCCATCGGCGTCCGCGACCGCAAAAGCTACCTCGTCGGGAAAGACGGCTCGGAAGTCTACCTCGCGGATAACGCCTATCCCTACTACTGGGACGGCTATTACGAACGCACGGAGAACGGGCGCATCGGGCTGAATAGCTATAACGGCACCCTCCTCATCCCCGCCTCCTACGAAGCGGTGGAGAGCTATACCCGTAGCGGCGACACGGTGTACGTGGCGATGAAGATTGGAAACGCCGTGGACGTGTATAAATTGTATTAATGCGAAACTAAGGCGCTTGCTCCAATGCGGAATGCGGAATTCGGAATGCGAACTAAAGGTGACGCTGCGCGAGAGTGGAGTGTGGAGAGTGGAGAGTGGAGTCAAGGTGCGCTGCGCGAGAATAAAATAATTGTCATCCTGAGCAGGTGCGTAGCACCGTCGTCGAAGGATCTCATCCTTGTAAAAAATTCGAGCGGAGCATTCCTTGCGAGCGACGTTATCATAGGAGGGCTATGCCCGAATTATCATATGCGCATTGCGCATTATCATACGCCTAGGGCGTTATCATATGACCGGAGGGAATTTATTGCGGTGGCGCTGAGACGGGCTGAATTGGCCTAACGGTCGATCCATCTCGCAAACACTAAAGAGTCAGCTTATAAATGCTGTCTTTGGGAACGTTTCTTTCCGCCGCCACCTTTTTGATCGCTTCTTTTTTATCCATTCCCATATCGAGATAATGCCTCAAATGTTCTTCCGGAGAGAGGGCGAGGAGAGGATTCTCCGCCGAGGCGCCCTCCACGATGAGAACGTATTCCCCACGCGGCTCTTCGGGGACGCCATCGCCGAGGCGGATGGTCGTGAACCCTTCGTATATTTTGGTGAGCTCTTTCACGAGGTACGCCGTGCGGTCGCCGAGCTCTTCATAAAGGAAATCGACTGCCTTCCTGACGTCATGCGGGCCGACATAGAAGACGAGCGGGAGCGGCGTCGCCTTGAAGGGCTCCAGTTTCCTCTTCTTATCCACTGTCTTCTCGGGCAGGAACCCGATGAAGGTGAAGCCGCCGTCCAGCCCGACGAGCGCCGCCGCCGTGGTGACCGCGGTAGGTCCCGGGACGGTCTCGATCTTGACGCCCGCTTCGCGCGCTTTGCGTACGAGGACGGCTCCGGGGTCGCTGATGACAGGCATCCCCGCATCGGAGACGAGGGCGATCTCCGCTCCCGCGAGGAGTTTCTCCACGAGGAGCGCCGCGCCTTCCTGTTCTTTCTGTTTATAGTAGCTGACGAGGGGCTTTTTGATGCCGAGCGCCGAGAGTAGCACCCGTGTGTGCTTGGTGTCTTCGCAAGCGATGAGGTCCACTTTCTCCAAGGTCTCCACCGCCCTCTTCGTGATGTCGCCGAGATTTCCGATCGGCGTGCCGACGATATAGAGTGCCATATTCCCCTCCTTCTACGAACGGTACAGCGCCGCCACTTCTTCGCTCGGCGCGCCCTCTTCGTTCTTCGTGACGAGCGTGCGTGTCTCGGTCTCTTCCACTTCCCCCACGACGCATTCCGTTATGAAACTGTCCGCCGCCTTCTCCGCGGAGGACGTCAAGTAGGTCTTCTTTCGCGCCGAGAGACCCGCCGCGGTAAATGCCTTGTCCGCTTCCTTCTCGCGCTCGCACGGCAATATGATATATCCGACACCGCCTTCTTTCAATAGGTATTTCATGGCGGCGAGGACGTCCGCGAGGGTGACAGCGATCTCGTGACGGGCGATGGCTTTCTCCTCGTTGCCGTTCACGTCGCCGCTCCCCGCTTTGTAATAAGGCGGATTCACCACCACGCGATGGGCGTAGGCGGCTGGGAGCAAGGTCTCGATCTCGCGGATATCCCCCTCGATGATATCCATCCTATCCTGCATCCCATTCGCGCGGACGGTGCGCTTCGCCATATCGGCGAGGCTGTGTTGGAGTTCCACCCCCACGACACGCGCCTTTTTCTTCGCGGCGATGAGAAGCCCGATGACCCCGCTGCCGCATCCGAGATCGACGACGGTCTCTCCCTTCTCGGCTTCGGTGAGGTTCGCTAGGATGATGCTGTCCGAATTGAAACGATAGCCTTTCTTCTTCTGCAAGATGACGAGCCCGCGCGTCTCGAGATCCTCCACCGCTTCGTCCTCGGCGGCGAGATGACAATTGTGGATGCGACGTTTCGCTTTCAGGAAGAGCGCGGTGTCCCGCATATGTTCATTGGCTTGACGAACGAATATCTTGGTAAGGGCGTGCATCCCTCCGGCTTCGGCCGCACGACGTCGGATATTTGAGGTGCAAGCGAGGATGCTGGGCAGGACGAAGAGGACGAGGAGGGTGCTGATCGCCGCGCCGCGCATACACATCATCGTGATCTCTTTGATGACCGCATTGGAGGAGATCAAGGTCACGCTGGCGCACGCCGCCACGAGGATGCTCGCGGAGGTCAAAATGCTCATCGTGCAGGACGTCCCGCTCTCGTAAGCGGCAAAGAGCGGGTCTTTCCCATCTTTCCGAAGGGCGGTGTACCTTGTCGTCACGAGGATCGCATAGTCCACCGTCGCGCCGAGCTGGATGGCGCCGACGACGATATAAGCGAGGAAATTCAGCGACTGCCCAAAGAGAGTGCTCAGACTGAAATTGATCCAAGTGCCGAGTTCTATCAAGAGAACGAGCAGGAACGGATAGACGAAATTGCGGAAAGTCAAAAGAAGGACACCAAAAATGATGGCGACCGAAATGATGGTGATCCATCTGAAATCCCGCGGGGTGAGTTCGCGGAAGTCGGCGACCGCCTGTACCACGCCCGTGGCGTAGACCTTCTTCTCGAAAGTGTGCCCCGCGAGCGCTTTGACCTTCTCGAGGATCTCGGTCGCGCCGAGGGACTCCACCTTATTCTCGCTCGACAGAGACACCATATACATCGTGTAGCCACCCGTCGTGATATAGCCCATCTCCTTGCCGAGCGCTACCGAATCCAAATGCCCGCCGATCCCTTTCAAAACGATTTGCCCGTTCGCGTCGAATGCCTCTGCGGGCAGGATGGCGTAATAGCCTATCACCCCGCTGACGCCATCCAGTTTCTCCACGTTCTCCACGAAACGCACGTTGCGAGTGGGATCGTCCTTATCTACCGGCACGGCGAGAAATATCTGATTGCTGGTCTCGGACACGTAGGAAACGAGGGTGGGATCTCCTTCCGTCTTGGGGAGGAAATTGAGGTAGGACAGGGACAGGAAATACTGTCCGAGGAAGGCGGGGATCAAGAGAAGCGCAAAGAGAATGACGATGATGACGCGGTGCTTGACGCTGAACTTCGCGAGCCGCTTGAATCGGATGTCGAGGAGCTTGCGATGCCTTGTGAAACGCATCGGTTTACGAAGGAGCATCAGCAAACAGGGTTGCAAGACGATGACGGTGAGCATCGCGAGGAATATCCCTTTGATAAGCACGCCGCCGAGGTCTGCGCCGAGGGTGAAACTCATCACGAAGAACGCCGCGAAGCCACCCATCGTGGTGAGACCCGAGGCGAGCACCGTCTTGAAAGTGGTGCCGATCGCGGTGATCATCGCCCCTTCTTCGGGGATGCCGCGCGCTTTCTCCTCCGAGAAGATCTGCGTCAGGAAGATGGAATAATCCATCGCGAGCGCGAGCTGTAATATAGATGCCGCGCAGAAGGTGATGATGCTGATCTCGGGGAAGAAGAAATTCGTCCCCATATTGATGACGATGGAGACCCCCATCGTGAGCATGAAGACGAGAGGCTCCAAATAGTTGGCGCTGACGAGGAACAAGATGGCGAGCACCAATACGATCGCCACGACGAGATAGATGGGGAGCTCGCTCAAAGCGTCGTCATACACCCTGCGCGACAGGGGCGAAGTGCCGCCCGCCACGTACTCGAGGTCGCCGAGGGTGCCGTTCACCCACGCGAGCGCCTCGCCCGCCTCCTCCGTGCTGGCGCCGACGTTCATGCTGATGATGAGGAGATAATTCCCGTCTTTATGGAATAAGCCTTCCAGTTTCTCGCGCGCTTCATCGCCCCCCTCGAGGAAAGAGAAAGCGTCCGTCTTGCCGAAAGACATCTTATTCATACTGCCGAGCCACAGAACGTCTGTGATATGCTCGTGCTGTTTCATCAGATCGACCGCGCGGGACAGGGTGGCGTAGGTCTCCTCCGACTCCCCTTTCACGGCGTAGACCGCGTTGCTCTCCAATGCGAAATTCTCGGCGAAAAATTTGCTTCCGTCGTAGGTATCCGTTCCCTTCGGGAGATAACTCATCACGTCGCTGTTGATATTGGTGAGGGTGATGCCGTAAACGCACGCGGCGAGGATCACCGCGATCGCGATCACGATGAGGATGCGGCGCTTCACGATGAATCCGCCTACTTTATCCATAACGTCCGAAAACTTCAATTTGCGCATATCGTAATTATATCACTCCGCTCCCTCGGAATACAAATCATCCGCTGCACTTTCCTTGTTATCCGTCGATGCCATTTCCTTTGTTTGCACGCAAAGCGTGCATTTTCACCCGTTGAACTGCTTGCGGAAGCGCAGGGGCGACACCCCCGTGCGATGACGGAACTGCCTCGACAAATAGTTGCATTCGCCGAAGCCCGTGCGTTCCGCGATCTCTTGCAGGGAGAGGACGTTCTCGATAAGATACTCTTTGACTTTCGCGACGCGATAGTCGATGAGGTAATGCACGATGGAGACACCGACGTCCTTGCGGAAGACTTGGTCGCAATAGGCGACGGAATACGCCATCTCGGCGGCGATCTTTCCGAGAAGGAGCGGCTCGCGATAATGCTCGCGGATATAGGCGAGGATGCGCTCGGTGAGCGGGCTGTTTTGGCTCCTCGTCACGTAGGAATAAAGGGCATTCAAGATCGCGGAGGTCAAGTCCGCAAGCGCTTCGCGGGCGTAGGCGCCGTGGTCGAGGTCGATCTCATTGCAAGCATACACCATCATTTTGATCTCCTTCCCGACAGCGCCGTCGAGGACGAGCGGTAGGTCTATCGTTTCTTCCGTGCGGAAGTTGAAACTCACGTAGGTGGTCTTGCCCTCCGTGCGGATACGCTCTCTCTTGGTGGCGGGCGGCATCAAAACGGCGCTCCCCGCTTCGAGAGATATCCTGCGGTTATTCACGCGATATTCCATGCGTCCTTCGAGCACCATCGTGAGGTCGTAATACGGGATCACCGTGGGCGAAATGGCGTCCACGATCTTCTCCACGTGAAATCGATAATAATGCAAGGTCGGTTTTTTCATAATAATGTGCTAATATTCCCCGTTTTAAAAAAGAAATGCTATTGATTTTGTGCTTTTTCCGTATTATAATGTTTTTTGATAAAATTTGTCAAGGAGATCATTCATATGTTTCATTCGGCATCTGTCATCAAACGTCACCCTCTGAACCCCGTTCTGACCGAGAAGCAAGTCCCCTACGACGCGGACCTTATCTTCAATGCGGGCGTGCAGAAAATAGACGGCACATACTATATGCTTTTCCGCAACGACTATTGCGCTCCGCGCGGCAGTCATAATCTCGCCGGCACGAATATCGGTCTCGCGAGGAGCGACGACGGCGTGCATTGGACGGTGGATCCCGAGCCGCATTTCGCCCTCAAAGACGACGAGATCAGGCGCATCTACGATCCTCGTTTGCAAGTCATCGACGGCGAGATCTATATCTGCTTCGCCGTGGATACTTGGCATGGCATCCGCGGCGGCATCGCGAAGACGGACAAGGACTTCCGCACCCTCGACATCCTGTCGATGAGCGCGCCCGATAACCGCAATATGGTGCTCTTCCCCGAGAAGATCAACGGGATGTACGCCCGTCTGGAACGTCCCTTCCCCGTGTATTCGAGAGGCTATGACATCTTCGACGTCTGGTTCTCCGACTCGGCGGATCTCAAATACTGGGGCAACACCCAGCTCGTGCTCCCCTCCAAGATGGTGCCCTTCGCGAATGCGAAAGTCGGTCCCGCCGCGCCGCCTATCAAGACCAAAGAAGGCTGGCTCACCACCTTCCACGCGGTACGTGCCGTCCCGCCGAAGAAAGACGGCTGGGAGGAGAAATGGGGCAAAGAATATTATGCGGGCATCATGCTCCTCGACCTCAAGGATCCGACGAAAGTCGTCGGTCTCTATAACGAACCCCTGCTCGCGCCCGAAGCGGACTATGAGACCAAGGACGGATTCCGCAATAACGTCATCTTCCCGGGCGGCATGATCCTCGAAGACAACGGCGAAGTGAAGATCTATTACGGCGCGGCGGACACGGTGGAATGTCTCGCTACGGCGAACGTGGACGACCTCATCGCCCTCTGCTTACAAAATAAATAACGCCATTCGGCGAAAGGAGAAAACTATGATAAGACTCAGTGCATTTGCAGACGAATCGGATAACAGCCTCGAAGGTCAGATCGCCGCTCTCAAAAGGAACGGCCTCTCCCTGCTCGAGATCAGAAATATCAACGGCAAGAACGTGATGGAGCTCACGGACGACGAGGCGAAAGCCATCCGCGCCCGTTTGGACGAGGAAGGCATCAAGATGTGGTCCATCGGCTCCCCCATCGGCAAGAAGGACATCGCCCTCTCCGAAGAAGAGCACCTTGCGGACGCTCGCCGCGGCTGTGAGCTCGCGAAGATCCTCGGCGCGGAAAATATCCGTTGCTTCAGTTTTTACAACGTGCCGGAAAACAACGCGCACGACAAGATGATCGACCTTCTGAAAAAGTTCGTCGCCATCGGCAAGGAATACGGCATCCGTTTCTGTCACGAGAACGACAAAGGTCTCTACGGCGACAACCTCGCTCGCACGAAGGACGTCCTCGACAACGTCCCGGGGCTGTACTCTGTATACGATCCCGCGAACTTCCTCCAAGTCGGCGAGAAGGCGGCGGACACCCTCGCGGCGCTCGCGGACAGAGCCTTCTATTTCCACATCAAAGACGTCGTGGCGGAGACGGGCGAACTCGTACCCGCGGGCTACGGCGACGGCGACTTGAAAGGTCTCGTCTCCCGCATTAAGGACGACAAAGTGTTGACCGTCGAGCCGCACCTCAAGATATTCGACGGCTACGTCTTAAATGACAGCACCGTATTGAAGACCAAGTTCAAGTTCACCGACAACGTGACCGCTTTCGACACGGCGATCGCCGCCATCAAGAAGGTGCTCGGCGAAGTCGGCTACACCGAGAAGGAAGGAGTTTTCGTCAAATGAAAGAAGTCCGTTATGCCGTCGTTGGGGCGGGAAACCAAGGGACGTATTACGCGCTGAAACTCGCGAACGGCGAGGTGCCCGCGTCCCGCCTGACCGCCATCGCGGAAGTGAACCCCGTTAAGACGGAAGCCATCAAAGCCAAGTTGCCGGATGGAATCCTCTATTACACCGATTATAAAAAGATGCTGGACGACAAGGTCTGCGACGCGGTCCTCGTGGTCGTCCCGCACTATTCTCACCCCGAGATCGTCATCGAATGCCTGCATCGCGGCGTACACGTCATCACGGACAAGCCCGCCGCCGTATACACCAAGCAGGTGGAAGAGATGAACGCCGCGGCGAGGAAAAGCCACGCGCTCTACGGAATGATGTTCAATCAACGCACGAACTGCCTGTATCGCAAGATGAAAGAGATCATCTCTTCGGGCGGGATCGGCTCTCTCCAACGTGTGAACTGGATCATCACCGACTGGTACCGCACGCAGAACTATTACGATTCCGGCTCCTGGCGCGCGACTTGGAAAGGCGAAGGCGGCGGCGTGCTCATCAATCAATGTCCGCACCAATTAGACCTCGTGCAATGGGTCGTGGGCGAGATGCCCGTCTCGGTGCGCGGCTTCTGTAAGTACGGCAAATGGCACGACGTGGAGGTCGAGGACGAAGTGACCGCTTATTTCGATTACAAAAACGGCGCGTCCGGCGTCTTCATCACCACGACGGGCGAGGCGCCCGGGACGAACCGCTTCGAGGTGTCGGGCACGGGCGGCAAGCTCCTCTGCGAGAACGGCAAACTCTTCTATTACAAGAACGCGGAAGACTCTGCCGATTACTGCCGCACGTCCAAAGAGTCCTTCTCCAAGCCGAAGTGTGAAATATTCGAGCCGGAGACGGACGGACAGAACCCGCAGCACGTGGGCATTCTGACCAATTTCACTCGCGCCATCCTCGGCGAAGAAAAACTCTTCGTGGACGGCAAGGAAGGCATCAACGGCGTGGAACTGATGAACGCCATCGAGCTCTCCGGTTGGAATGACGGCGAGAAGATCACCCTCCCCATCGACGGGAAGAAATATTACGACGCACTGATGGAGCACGTCGCGGTCTCCCGCTACAAGGAAGGCAACGACAGCGTCGTGGAAGGCACGTTGAATTTCGGCACCGGATCCGAGAACGTGAAGAGCGTGAAATAATATGAAATTGACTTTTCGTTGGTACGGAGAGAAGGACAGCATCCCCCTCTCTTACATCAAACAGATCCAAGGCATGACCGGCGTGGTGACGGCGGTATACGACACCCCCGTGGGCGAAGTGTGGGACATTGAGAAACTGCTCCGTCTGAAAGAGCTCGCCGCGGCGGCGGGACTTGAGATGGAAGTCATCGAGTCCATCCCCGTGCACGAAGATATCAAGCTCGGGCTCCCCACCCGCGACCGCTATATCGACGTATACAGGCAGAATATCCTGAACTGCGGCAAAGTGGGCGTCAAATGCGTCTGCTACAACTTTATGCCCGTTTTCGACTGGTTCCGCACCGACCTCTGCTACAAGCACGCGGACGGTTCCACCTCTCTCTCCTACTCCGAGGCGGACTTCGCGAAACTCGACAAGAAGAATCTGCGCCTGCCCGGTTGGGACGAGAGCTACACTCCCGAACAGCTGAATTCTCTCTTGGAAGCCTATAAGGGTGTCACGCACGAGAAACTTTTCGAGAATCTCGTCTACTTCCTGAATGGGATCATGCCCGCCTGCGACGAAGCGGACGTGGATATGGCGATCCATCCGGACGATCCCCCGTGGGATATCTTCGATCTGCCGAGGATCGTGGGAAGAGAATCCGATTATGACAGGCTCTTCGCCGCGGTGCCCAATAAGCACAACGGCATCACCTTCTGCACGGGCAGTCTCGGCGCGGGACGTTTCAACGACCTCCCGAAGATGGCGGCGAAATACGCCAAACGTACTTATTTCGCCCATCTGCGCCAGCTGAAATTCGTGAATGACACCGACTTCTACGAGAACGGTCACCAGACCGCGGAAGGCAACGTGGACATCTACGCCATCGTGAAAGCGCTCGTGGAGAACGGCTTCACGGGCTATCTCCGTCCCGACCACGGCAGGAACGTGTGGGGCGAAGAAGGCAAACCCGGCTACGGGCTCTACGACAGAGCGATGGGCGCCGCCTACCTCGCGGGACTCTTCGAGGCGGTGGAAAAGGACCTCGCCAAGGGAAAATAAGGGAGTAAGAATGGTCACGTACGAGAATGGAGCGATCCGCGTCACTTGCCCCGCGTGGGAAGATGCGGCATTCGATATGGGGAGCGAAAAATGCGCCGTCGTCGCGGACGGAAAAGGCGGGCTCACCGCCTACCGCGTGAACGACCGCGAAGAGAATTTCGTTCTGCCCTTTCTCGCATTATCATTCTACGTGAAGGGAGAGATACTCGATCCCACATCCGAGAAGACCGTCAAGATGGTCGGCAGGATGCAAGAGATCACCTACACTATCGCGGGCGAAAAGATCACCGTGACCCTCTTCCTCGAGAGAGAGACGAACGGCGCCTTTTTCTCCGTTCGCTCGGACTGCGCTTTCACCCTATCCATCGACCTTCGCGCCGTGAAAGAGATGCCGACGAAACTCGGCGCCACCTATTTCGAAGGCAAGGAATTCTCCCTCTCTTCCTCCTCGCCGATAGATTGGAGCCAAGAGGACGAGGCTTTCTATATAAAAGACGTCAAGGAGCTTGATCTCCTGATCTCCTTCGCGGAGGATCCCGAGAGTCACAAGGCGGCTTTTGCCGCTTTCAACGAGAAACGCGCCTTGACCGAGGCGGAGATATCGGGCATCGCCTTCCCGCCCGCCGTTACGACGGAAGAAGAGAAAGCGTACTATCTGCAAAGCTATTTCGCCGCGCTGGAGAATTTCAAGGTAGCGGGCGATTTCCGCGCCTTTGCGGCGGGAACGAACTACACCTATCCTCTGCGCACCTATTTCCGTGATTCCTACTTCACCGTGCTGTG
>JAFTBD010000057.1 GCA_017455385.1 Clostridia bacterium | reverse complement strand
TTCCTAATTCCTAATTCATAATTCCTAATTAAATAGAGCGTCAGCGTATCCACTATTCCGAATTCCGCATTCCGAATTCCGCATTCCGAATTCCGCATTCCGAATTCCGCATTCCGAATTTCGCATTCCGAATTTCGCATTCCGAATTTCGCATTCCGAATTTCGCATTCCGAATTTCGCATTAAAAAAGCGGCATTTCTGCCGCTTTTTTTCATTGCGCGATACGCTTATTTGTCAAATACGTCGCTGGTGATGTAGTCGACGCCTTTCAGGCGGACGAAGTTACGGTCGAATTTTTTATTGACCGTCCAGGTGTTCACGGTCAGTCCTGCTTTGTGGAATGTCTTGACGATCTTCTTCGTCAGGATGGACTGGCGGATGCTGATGGAGATCTTCTCCTCGAGACAACGGTCGAAGGTGGGATCGTTCTTGGTCTCGGAGAGGTATTGGAGACAGACGGTGGGGTCCGCTTGTTTGACGCGAAGCAGGGCGTTGAAGTAAAAGGAGATGACGGAGACTTTCGCGCGGTCGTATTTCTCGTCGACGATATGCAAGATCTCCGTTAGGTCTTCGGCGGAGAAGTCCTCTTTCAGCTCGATGACCGCCACTTTGTTCCCGCTCTTGCAGACCTCGAGATAGCTCTCGAAGGTGCAGATGTAAGCGTCCTCGTTCGTTTTGGTATTTAGGAGGGGTTTGGCGCTGAGCGCGGCGTAGGTGGACGTCTTGACGTCCGCGATGCTCCCATCCGCGTATTTCACGCCGTCATCGTCGTGATTGCATACGTACACGCCGTCCGCGGTTTTCCGAATGTCCGTTTCGATGCCGTAATAGTCCATCTCTGCCGCCGCGCGGAAAGATGCTTCGGTATTGTCCACGTAGGCGTTTCTATATCCTCTGTGTGCCACGTACAGCGGATCGGACTTCGGCGCGAGGAAATAGATGCCGACGAGCACGACGAATGTCAGCACGAGGACGGCGACGACCGATAGGGTGATGAGGATCGCTTTTTTTAGGGCAGTCATTGGTTTCTCCTTAAATGGTGCCGTCGCGGACTCTCGTCCGTGGCGCTTTTCATTATAAAAATAGTAGCATATCCCGCGTTTTTTTTCAAGAGTATCATTTGTCTTTTTGTCCAAATGGGATTATAATGATGAGCGTATCCGAAGGAGGGGAAATGGACGCTACGACCGCATTATGGATCGCGAATATCCTGTCTTTGATCGGGAACGTCGTCGCGACGTCCGCGGCTTTTCTGAAGTCCAAGCGGAATATCCTGCTTTTCCAGTCCTCCAATCACGTTCTCGAGATCATTGCTTATCTCTTCACCGAGGCGTACAGCGGCGTCACGCAGGAGGTCATCTCTCTGATCCGCAATGTCACCTTCGTCTTCGTGAAGACCAAGAGGAAGGCGCCTAAGCTCATCATCAGCCTCGTTTGTTTGGTGGCGGGGCTCGTCGTCGGCATCCTATTCAATATCTATTTCAGCGACAACGTCTTTTACGGCTACCTGCCCGTCGCGGCTGCGGCGGTCTATGCCGTCTTCGTCATCTTGGCGTTCATGCTGAACGTGGACGATCTCACTGCCGAGCTCTTTATGAAGATCGGCATCATCTTCAACGCGGTGTGCTGGAGCATTTACGGCTGGTTCATCCGCCTCTATCCGGTCATGGCATTCAACGGAGTGGCGTTCCTGCTCGCCGCGATCTCCATCGTCCGCATCGCCCTCGCGAAGAAACGAGCCGCGAAAGGCGTGGATGAGCCCTCGACGGAGCCTGCGTCCGAGAGTGGGGAAGGGCAGTCGTCATAGTGTCTTTTCGGCGGGAAAAACACAATATATGGGGCGACGGACCGAAAACGTGCTATTATTAAGCAATCTTAACGAAAATTAAAAAAACTTAATAATTTTGAATTTGACATCATTTATATATTTTTATATAATGAACAAGCATTGCCCAAGGTATGCTCTTGAAAGGATGATGTGCGAAGTTACCTATCCGGGGATAATTCGCGCGGACCAGTCCGACAAAATCGGGCGCTAACTCATAGATGCGGCAGGAAATTCCTGCCTTATATTTAGAGGGAGCATGAAACACACGGCAGCGCGGTATAAATTGAGTTAGAAATAACAGGAGGAAACAAAAATGGCAGGACAGACAATCAGGATCAAACTTAAGTCGTATGATCACGAGCTCGTGGACGGAGTCGCCACGAAGATCGTTGACGTTATCACCAAGAACGGCGCGAAGATCTCGGGGCCCATCCCCCTTCCCACCGAGCGTGAAGTCGTGACGATCCTTCGCGCTACGCATAAATATAAGGATTCGCGCGAGCAGTTTGAGATGAGGACGCACAAGCGTCTTATAGATATTTATAATCCTTCCGCGAAGGTCGTTCAATGTTTGATGAACGTGGACGTTCCGGCGGGCGTGGATATAAAGATCAAGCTTTAATTTCGGAAATAATTTGGAGGTGAACTTTATCTATGAATAAAGCAATCGTCGGTAAGAAACTTGGTATGAGCCAAGTATTTGCACAGGATGGGCAAGTGATCCCGGTGACCATCATCGAGGCAGGCCCATGTCCCGTCGTGCATATCAAGACAATGGAAAAAGACGGCTACGAAGCCCTTCAGGTCGCGTTCAGCGAGACCACGAAGAAGCCCAGTCAGCCGGTAGCAGGCGTATTCGCGAAGGCGAAGGTCCCCGTTTCCCGTTACCTGAAGGAGCTCAAGCTCCCCATCGCAGGCGCGGAAGTCGGCAAGACCGTGCTCACCGTCGCGCAGTTCGCAGAGGGTGACAAAGTGGACGTCAGCGGCGTCTCCAAAGGTCACGGGTTCTCCGGTGTCATCAAGAGATGGAACGCGCAGCGCGTCGGCTCCATGTCCCACGGTACCGGCCCGATCCACCGTTCGGTGGGTTCCATGGCTGCGAACTCCGACCCGAGCCGCGTGTTCAAGAATAAGCACATGGCAGGTCAGTACGGAAACGAGAACGTCACGGTGCAGAACCTTGAGGTCGTCAAAGTGGACGCTGATCGCAACCTTCTTTTCGTGAAGGGCGGCGTGCCCGGACCGAAGGGCGGTCTCTTGATCCTCAGAGACTCCGTGAAGGCGTAAGGAGAAGAATTATGTTAGTCAAAGTGTATGATAAGCAGGCAAAAGAAATAGACAGCTTAGAGCTTTCCGACGCAGTCTTCGCGAGAGAGTATAACGAAGCCATCATCCATCAGTGCGTTGTCGCACAGTTGAACAATATGCGTCAGGGCACCAAGAGCACCCTCACCCGCACCGAAGTCAGGGGCGGCGGCAGGAAGCCTTGGAGACAGAAGGGCACCGGTAACGCGCGTCAGGGCAGCACCCGCGCTCCGCAATGGATCAAGGGCGGCGTCGTTTTCGCTCCGAAGCCCCGTGACTTCTCCCAGAAAGTCAATAAGACCATGAAGCAAGAGGCTCTGAAGAGCGCTCTTTCCAAGAAGTTCGAGGAGAACGAAGCCATCGTCGTGGACAGTCTCGCGCTGAATGCCGCGAAGACCAAGGAAATGGCGACCGTGCTGAAGAATTTCTCTCTCGACAAGACCGTCTTGGTCGTGCTCGGTAATAATGATGCGAATGCCGTCATCGCGGCGCGCAACATCCCCGGCGTGACCACGATCAATGCAGATCTCATCAACGTCCTCGACGTTGTTGCGAACGCGAAATGCATCTTCTCCAAGGAAGCGGTGCTTGCCATCGAGAAGAAGTACGTAGAGGCGTGAGGAGGTAAGGTATGAATAGTTTCGATATTATAATTAAACCTATACTGTCCGAGAAGAGCTTCAGCGGTATCCAGATGAAGAGATACACCTTCAAAGTGGCGAAGAACGCCACCAAGGTGGACATCAAGAGAGCCGTTGAAGAAGTGTTCGGCGTTGAGGTGGCGAAAGTCAATACCATCAACGTGCAGGGCAAGGTAAAGAGACGCGGTGCGACGTCCGGTAAGAGACCCGACTACAAGAAGGCGATCGTTCAACTCACCGAGAACAGCAAGAGCATCGAGTTCTTCGACAGTTTGACGTAATTAGGAGGACGAGAAAATGGCTATTAAGAGATATAATCCCACTACTGCGGGACGCCGTGGAATGAGCGTGTCCACGTTCGAAGAACTCCAAGGCGTGCAGACTCCCGAAAAGTCCTTGCTCGAGCTCAAGAAGAAGAGCGGCGGCAGAAACGCCACGGGCAAGATCACCGTCAGGCACATCGGCGGCGGGAACAGGCAGAAATACAGAGTCATCGACTTCAAGAGAAATAAGGATAACGTGCCCGCGAAGGTGGTCGGCATCCAGTACGATCCGAACCGCACCGTGAATATCGCGCTCATCCAGTACGAAGACGGCGAGAAGAGATACATCCTCGCTCCGGACGGACTGAAAGTAGGCGACACGGTCATCAGCGGCGTCGATGTGGATATCAAGCTCGGCAACTGCTTGCCGCTGTCCTCGATCCCCGTCGGTACGTTCATCCACAACATCGAGATGCACGTGGGCCGCGGCGGCGTCATCGCCCGTTCGGCAGGCATCAGCGCGCAGCTCATGGCGAAAGAGACCAAAGGCGCGATCATCAAGATGCCCAGCGGCGAGATGAGATACGTGCCCCTGAATTGCCGCGCCACCGTCGGCGAGCTCGGCAATAAAGACAACGAGATCGTCTCCCTCGGTAAAGCGGGCAGGAAGAGACACATGGGTACTCGTCCGACCGTCCGTGGTGTGGTCATGAACCCCTGCGATCACCCGCACGGTGGTGGTGAAGGCAAGAGCCCGGTGGGTATGGCAAGTCCTGTTACCCCGTGGGGCAAGCCGGCACTCGGATACAAGACCCGCAAGAAGAAGAACGCATCGAACAAGTTCATCATTAAGCGCGTGAACTAAGTAGGAGGGAGAAATGAGCAGATCTGTTAAGAAAGGACCTTACGTAGAAGAAAGGTTGTTGAAAAGAATACAATCCATGAACGACGCGAACGAGAAGAAGGCTATCAAGACCTGGTCGAGAGCGAGCACGATCTTCCCGGATATGATCGGTCACACGATCGCCGTTCACGATGGCAGGAAACACGTTCCCGTGTATATCACGGAAGACATGGTCGGATGCAAGCTCGGCGAGTTTGTCCCCACCAGAACGTTTAAGGGACACCCCGGCAGCAAGAGCGCTGCGGCGAAATAGGAGGACATATGGCTACACGCATTAGAGAGAAGAGCAAATCTCGCAAAGAGAACGCGGATAAGCGCCCCATGGCGACCGCGAAATACATCAGGATATCTCCCTTCAAAGTCAGGATCGTTCTCGACATCATCAGGGGTAAGAGCTACACCGATGCAGCGGCTATTCTGAAGAATACGAATAAGTCCGCCGCGCCCGTGGTGCTCAAGGTGCTCGATTCCGCAGCGGCGAATGCCGAGCACAGAGACAATACCAGTAAGAGCGATCTGTTCGTGGCGGAGGCTTTCGCGGATCAGGGACCGACGCTCAAGAGGATCATGCCCCGCGCAAAAGGGCGTGCATATCGCATCTTGAAACGTACGAGCCACATCACCGTGATACTCGACAGCGCGAATAAGTAGGAGGTAGACGAATGGGACAGAAAGTAAATCCTAACGGACTCAGAATAGGAGTTATCAAAGACTGGCAAGCCCAGTGGTTCGCCGGCAAGAAAGAATTCGGCAGCTACCTCTTGGAGGACAACCAGATCAGGCACTTCATCAAAGACGTTTATAAGCCCGAACTCAAGGCGACGTCCGAAGAGCCGGTGGCGCAGGAAGGCGAGAAGTTCCCCAAGAAGCTGGACGACAGACCCCGTATCTCGCGCGTTGACATCGAGAGATGCGACAAGTATCTCAAGGTCAAGGTGTTCACCGCTCGTCCGGGTCTCCTGATCGGAGCGAAGGGCGTCGGCACCGAGAAGATCCGCGCCGCGGTCATCAAGATCACGAAGAAGAACGGACACAATTATCCCGCAGTGCTCATCGAGTTCATCCCCGTCAAGGTGGCGGACGCCGATGCGCAGCTCGTTGCGGAGGATATCGCGAATCAGCTCGAGAAGAGGACCAGTTTCCGCAGAGCGATGAAGATGGCGATGTCCAGAGCCAGCAAGGCGGGTGCCAAGGGTATCAAGACGATGGTATCCGGCAGATTGGACGGCGCCGAGATCGCGCGTACCGAACAATATCACGAGGGTTCCATACCCCTTCAGACCCTGCGTGCCGACATCGATTACGGTTTCGCAGAGGCGCACACCACGTACGGACGTATCGGTGTGAAAGTGTGGATCTATAAGGGCGAAGTGCTGGTGAAGAAGACCCAGCCTGCCCAAACAACCGAAGGAGGTGAAGCGTAATGTTGATGCCGAAGAGGGTCAAGCGTAGAAAAGTTTCTCGCGGCCGCATGAAAGGAAAAGCAAATAAAGGCAATAAGATCGCTTACGGTGAGATCGCTTTGGTGGCGGAAGAGTGCGGATGGGTCACTTCGAACCAGATCGAAGCCGCTCGTATCGCAATGACTCGTTTCACCAAGAGAGGCGGACAGGTGTGGATCGACATATTCCCCCACAAGCCCGTGACCAAGAAGCCCGCCGAGACCCGCATGGGTAGCGGTAAAGGTTCCCCGGAATACTGGGTGGCGGTGGTCAAACCCGGAAGAGTGATGTTCGAGATGGCAGGCATCGACCTTACCATCGCGAAGGAAGCATTGAGACTTGCCTCGCACAAGTTGCCGGTCAAGTCCAAGATCGTTGTGAAGGAAACTCCCGTAGCAACGGAAGGCGGTGAAGAATAATGAAAGCTAAGAAGTATAATGAAATGAGTTCGGTCGAGCTCGGTAAAGAACTTACCAAGTTGAAGTCGCAGCTTTTCAACCTTCGTTTTCAGCATGCCGCGGGTCAGCTCACCAATAACAGCGCGCTCAAGAACTGCAAGCGCGACATCGCAAGAGTGAATACCATACTTCGTCAGAGAGAATTGAACCTCATCGATGAAGCCACGGCGAAGTAAGGAGGTTTTGGTAAATGGAAAACGCAATCGAAAGAAATTTGAGGAAGAGCAGGGTCGGTATGGTCGTCAGCGACAAGATGGACAAGACCATCGTCGTGGCTGTCGAAGTGAAGTATAAGCACCCGCTCTACAAGAAGACCGTTCGTATCACCAACAAGTACAAAGTGCACGACGAGAACAACGACGCGCATATCGGTGATACCGTTGAGATCGTCGAGACCCGCCCCCTGAGCAAGGAGAAGCGCTGGAGACTCGTCGAGATCATCAGCAGGGCGAAGTAAGGAGGCGAGAATATGATACAACCACAAAGCAGATTGGTAGTGGCGGATAACACCGGTGCCAAGGAGATCATGTGTATCAAAGTGCTGGGCGGTTCTTTCAGAAAGTTCGGCAACATCGGCGACGTTATCGTGGCGTCCGTTAAGACGGCGACCCCGGGCGGCACCGTGAAGAAGGGCGACGTCGTGAAGGCGGTCATCGTCAGATCCGTCCGCGGCATCGGCAGAAAGGACGGCAGCCACATCCGCTTCGACGAGAATGCGGCAGTCATCATCGACAATCAGAAGCAGCCCCGTGGCACCCGTATCTTTGGGCCCATCGCGAGAGAATTGAGAGATAAGGATTATATGAAGATCATCTCTCTGGCTCCCGAAGTGCTGTAAGGAGGACATTATGGAAATAAAGAAAGGCGATACCGTAGTGGTGATCTCCGGCGAGGAGAAAGGTAAGAAAGCCACCGTTATCAAAGCATATCCCTCGAAGCGCAAGGTGGTGCTCGAAGGCGTCAACATGGTGACCAAGCACATGAAGCCCCGTGGCGCGAATCAGCCGGGCGGCAAAGTGGAGCAGCCCGCCCCGATCGACGTCTCCAACGTGATGCTCGTCTGCCCCGAATGCGGCAAAGCGACCAAGGTCGCGCACGACAAGGTCGAGGGCAAGAACGTCAGGAAGTGCAAGAAGTGCGGCGCCGTCATCGACACGAAGGCAGCCCCGAAGAAGGCTACCGCGAAGAAGGCGAAGAAGTCCGTGAAGAAGTCCGAAGAGCCCGCGGCAGAGACCGTGACCGAGGAGACCGAGACCGCTCCCAAGGCGAAGAAGGCGACCAAGAAGGCTACGAAGAAGACGGCTCCCGCAACGGATGCAACGGAAACGGAGGTAAAGTAAAGTGGCAGAGAAGAAGAAAGCAGCCGCTACGACGGCTGGCACCAAGAGTGTATACAGACTGAAAGACTACTACGTCGAGACGGTCATTCCCGCTTTGATGACCAAGTTCAACTACACGAACGTGAACGAAGTGCCCAAGCTCGAGAAGATCGTGCTGAATATGGGTCTCGGCGATGAGAAGGATAATAGCAAGAGCTTCCAGCTGGCGGTCGAAGAACTCAGACTCATCAGCGGACAGAAGCCCGTCGTTACCAAGGCGAAGAAGAGCGTTGCGAACTTCAAAGTCAGAGAAGGTCAGAATATCGGCGCGAAGGTCACCCTCCGCGGCGGCAAAATGTATGACTTCCTCGACAAGCTCATCAGCATCGTGCTCCCCCGCGTGAGAGACTTCAAAGGCGTTTCCGCGAAGTCCTTCGACGGCAGAGGTAACTATGCGATGGGTCTTAAAGAGCAGCTGATCTTCCCGGAGATCTCCTACGAGCAGGTGGAGAAGACGAGAGGTCTTGACATCTGCGTGGTCACCACGGCGAAGACGGACGAAGAGGCGAAAGAGCTCCTGACGATGCTCGGCATGCCCTTCGCTCGCAACTAAGGGAGGTAGGTATTATGGCTAGAACAGCTCTTAAAAATAAGCAGAAAGCGCCCGCGAAGTTCTCCACCCGTGCGTACACGAGGTGCAGCATTTGCGGAAGACCGCACGCAGTTCTTAAGAAGTACGGTATTTGCAGGGTGTGTTTCAGAGAACTCGCCTACAAAGGGCAGATACCCGGCATTAAGAAGTCCAGTTGGTAATGTAAGGAGGATACAGATATGGTAGTGACCGATCCTATTGCGGATATGCTCACGAGGATAAGGAACGCCCTTACCGCGAAGCATTCCGACGTCAAGATCCCCACTTCTAAGGTGAAAGCCGCGATCGCGGATATCCTGTTGGAAGAGGGCTATATTGCAGCCGTCGAGAAAGTGGAAGACGGCGTGAACAGTTATATGAACATTACTTTGAAGTACGGCGCAGGCAGGAGCGTTATCAATGGTTTGAAGCGCGTCAGCAAGCCCGGCCTCAGAGTGTACGCGAATTGCGAGGACCTTCCCAAAGTGCTGAATGGTCTCGGCATCGCGATCATCTCGACTTCAAAGGGTATTATGACGGACAAGAAGGCTCGCATCGCGAATGTCGGCGGCGAAGTCATGGCGTACGTCTGGTAAGGGAGGTAGTGATATGTCGAGAATCGGTAGACTTCCCATTGAAATACCCGCCGGCGTGACCGTCACTCTCGCGGACAACAACGTCGTTACGGTCAAAGGTCCCCTCGGGACACTCACCCGTACCCTGCATCCCACGATGAAGATCGCCATCGAAGGCAATCACGTCATCGTGAGCCGCCCGAACGACACCAAGGAGAACAAGGCTCTCCACGGTCTCACGCGCGTCCTTATCAATAATATGGTCGTCGGTGTGACCAAAGGCTTCAGCAAGACCTTGGTCGTGAACGGCGTCGGTTACAGGATCTCTGTCGAAGGCAAGAAAGTTGTCTTCAACGTCGGCTTCTCTCACAACGTTCCCGTTGAGATCCCCGCAGGGATCACGGCGAAAGTGTCCGAGAATGCGCTTGAACTCACCGTTTCCGGTATCGATAAGGAGCTCGTCGGACAGTTCGCTGCGAACCTCCGCGACATCAAGAGACCGGATCCCTACCACATTTACGGCATCCGTTATAAGGACGAAGTGATCGTGAAGAAGGTCGGTAAGACTGCGGGTAAATAAAGGAGTGGATTGATATGATAACCAAGATCGATAAGAATTCCGAAAGGATCAAGAGACATAAGCGTATCAGGAATAAGATAAGCGGCACGACCGAGCGTCCCCGTTTGTCCGTGTTCAAGAGCACGAACCACATCTATGCGCAGATCATCGACGACGTGAAGGGTGTCACCCTCGTGGCTTGCTCCACCGTGGAAAAGGCGATCGCCGACGCGGTGAAAGAGATGACCAAGACCGAAGCGGCGAAATACGTCGGCTCCGAGCTCGGTCGTCGTGCGGTCGAGAAGGGCGTGACCACTGTCGTCTTCGACAGGAGCGGCTACCTTTACATGGGCAGAGTAGAAGCCCTCGCGGACGGCGCAAGAGAAGCCGGTCTGCAGTTCTAAGGAGGCAAGTATGGCAAGACGTGATGATAAATTCAATAAAGACAGAGAAGTCAAAGACGGGTTCGAGAAAGTCACCATCGCGATGAATCGCGTTACCAAGGTGGTCAAGGGCGGTAGGACGATGCGTCAAGCCGCGCTCATCGTGGTCGGTGATAAGAACGGACAAGTGGGTCTCGGTATGGGTAAAGCCACCGAGGCGACCGACGCCATCGAGAAGGCGACGACCGCCGCGAAGAATAACCTCATCAAGGTACCCATCGTCGGAACGACCATCCCCCACCAGATCACCGGTGTGTTCGGACGCGGTCAGGTGCTCCTGATGCCGGCTGAGGCAGGTACCGGTGTTATCGCGGGCGGTCCCGTGCGTGCGGTGCTCGAGATGGCGGGTATCCAGGATATCCGTACCAAGGCGATCGGAACCAACAACCCCATCAACTGTGCGAAAGCCACGATGAACGGACTTTCCCGCTTGATGACCGTTGAACAGATCGCAGCGCTCCGCGGCAAGACCGTGGAGGAGATCCTCGGTAAGGAGGCACAAGAATAATGGCAAAGATTAAAGTTACTTTGATCAAGAGCACCATCGGCGCCCTTGAGAAACAGAAGGCAAACGTTGCCGCGCTGGGTCTCCGTAAGATCGGCAGTTCCAACGTTTTGGAAGACAATGCAACGACTCGTGGCATGATCAAGGTGGTCTCCCACCTCGTGAAAGTCGAGAATGCCGACTAGGAGGTAGACGAATGAATAATATGAAATTGCATAACATTGCTCCCGCAATTGGTGCCAAGACGCCTGCCAAGAGACTCGGCAGAGGCATCGGATCCGGACTCGGCAAGACCTCCGGTAAAGGACACAAGGGACAATGGGCGAGAAGCGGCGGCGGTGTACGTCCCGGGTTCGAAGGCGGACAGATGCCCTTGACCAGACGTCTCCCGAAACGCGGCTTCACCAATATCTTCAAGAAACAGTACAACATTGTGAACCTTGCGGATCTCGAGTGCTTTGAGGCGGGCAGCGTCATCAACGAGCAGGTGCTCCTCGACGCGGGCGTGCTCAGCAAGGCTCAGCCGTACGGACTCAAGGTCCTCGGCGGCGGTGAGCTGACCAAGGCTCTCACCGTGCAGGCGAATTCCTTCAGCGAGTCTGCGAAGGCCGCGATCGAGAAGGTCGGTGGAAAGGTAGAGGTGCTCTGATGTTAACTACGCTGATAAATGCCTTCCGTGAGAAGGAAATACGTAAGAAAATGCTGATGACGATGCTGATGCTCCTCGTATTCAGACTCGGATGTTTCATCCCCGTCCCGGGCATCGCGTCGGAAAGCTTCTCCACTCTTGCGACCAACGACTTCTTCAAGATCATTTCCACCATCACCGGCGGATCCTTGGCGAACGGTACGTTGTTTGCATTGGGAATCCTACCATTTATCAACGCTTTCATTATCATGCAACTTTTGACTCTCGTGATCCCGCCGCTCGATAAGCTCTCCAAGCAGGGCGAAGCGGGCAGGAAGAAGATCACGCAGATCACGCGTTACGCGGCGATCGTGCTCGCCATCATCCAGGCGGTCGGTATCTGTCTCAGCTGGGGCGTCGATAAGTTCGACGCGACGCTGGGTTCGCAGCCCCTCTCCATGGCTCTCGTCATCATTATGCTTGTCGGCGGCAGCTGCTTGGTCATGTGGATCGCGGATAGGATCACAGAGTACGGCGTCGGCAACGGCACGTCCCTCATCATCTTCGTGGGCATCCTCGCTTCGGCGGGACAGCGTCTCTTGTCTGCCATGACGGCAGCGGGTGACGGTGACGTCGCGAAGAACGTATGGCTCATCATCGCATTCCTGCTTATGGTGCTTTTCGTGTTCGTGTTCATCATCTTCGTGGATCTCGCGGAGAGAAGGATCACCATCCAATACGCGAAGCAGGTGAAAGGGAATAAGATGTATGGCGGACAGTCCACGCATATCCCGATGAAGGTGAATGCGAGCGGCGTTATGCCTATCATCTTCGCTTCCTCCTTCCTGATGTTCCCGCAGATGATCGCCAGCTTCTGGCCGAACAGCGGTTTCTATCAGTGGTGGTCGAGATGGCTCGGCATCGGCAGCCCGATCTATATCGCGGTGCTGTGCTTGCTCATCCTGTTCTTCTCCTTCTTCTATTCTCAGATCCAGTTCAATCCGGAAGATATCAGCAGGAACATCCAGCAGAACGGCGGATTCATCCCCGGTATCAGACCCGGCAGACCTACGACCGATTATTTGAAGAAGATCAATAACAGGATCACGCTCTTCGGAGCCATCTTCCTCGCGCTCCTCGCGCTCGTTACCAGCATCGTGCTTCCGGCAGTCGGCTCGGAGAACGGTCTCGGTAATGCGTTCAGTGCGACGGGACTCCTCATCGTGGTCAGCGTTGCGATGGAATTCGATACGCAGTTGCAGAACCAGCTCATGATGAAGCATTATAAAGGATTCTTGAAATAATGAAGATCATCTTTTTGGGAGCGCCGGGCAGCGGGAAAGGTACCCACGCCACGCGCATCAAAACGGAACTCGGCGTGCCGCACATCTCCACGGGGGACATCTTCCGTGAGAATATAAAGGGCGGCACTCCCCTCGGGCTCCTTGCGAAGAGCTATATCGACAAGGGCGCTCTGGTGCCGGACGAAGTGGTCATCAAGATCGTAGAGGACAGGCTTTCGCGCGACGATTGCAAGAAAGGCTTCATCCTCGACGGATTCCCCCGCACCATCAATCAGGCGGAAGCCTTGAAGGGGATCACGGATATCGACGTCGTCATCAACCTCGTCGTGGATGACGAAGCCATCGTGAAGAGAGTGGCAGGCAGGCGTATGTGCCGTTGCGGCGAGACGTATAACGTCGCGTTCCTGAACGGCTCGAATACCTGCGCGAAATGCGGCGGAACGCTCTATCAGCGTGACGACGACAAAGAAGAGACGGTCAAGAGTCGCTTGGACGTGTATCACAAGGAGACCGCACCGCTCATCGAGTACTACGCGAAGGAAGGTCTTTTGAAAGACGTTGACGGCGCGCAGACCATCGAGAAAGTGTACGAGGACATCCTGAAGGTGCTGAAATGATCTTCATCAAAACGCCCGAAGAAGTGAACGTGATGCGTAAAGCGAACCTTATCGTTCGCGACACGCTCCTGATGGTCAGAGACCGCATCAAAGCGGGCGTGACCACCGCGGAAGTGGATCGTTGGGTGAAAGAGTATATCGAGTCCAAGGGGGCTCAGCCTTCCTGCCTCGGATACGGCGGATACCCCGCGAGCACTTGCATCTCGATCGACGACGTGGTCGTGCACGGCATCCCCTCTCCGAAGAAATATATCGAGGAAGGGCAGATCGTCGGCGTTGACTTATGCGCCTACATCGACGGATACCATGGCGACAGCGCTCGTACCTTCATGATCGGCAAGGTCAGCGAAGAGAAAAAGAGGCTCGTGGAAACGGCGGAAGCCGCCTTCTTCGAGGGTATCGAAGGTATCACGTCGGCATCCCGCCTCGGAGACATCTCCGGCAGGATACAGGCATTCGTCGAGGCGAGAGGATATTCGGTCGTGCGTGCGCTCACCGGTCACGGGATCGGCAGAGAGATGCATGAGGATCCCGCGGTGCCGAATTACGGCGTCGTCGGACGCGGACTCAGGCTGCATCACGGCATGACCATCGCGGTCGAGCCGATGATCAATCTCGGGAAGTACGATGTGTACACCGAGCGAGACGGCTGGACGGTCCGCACCAAGGATCATTCGCCTTCCGCCCATTACGAAAATACCGTGGTGGTGTGGGACGACGGCGTAGAGATCCTGACAATGTAGAGGAAAATATGCAAAAAGAAGTATTCGTCGGAAGTATTGTTTATTCAAAGGCTGGACGAGACGTCGGAAAGTGTTATATAATAGTAAGGTTCGACGATAAAGGGTATGCCTACGTCGCGAACGGTACGGATAAGAAACTTGCCGCGCCGAAACGCAAGAACGTGAAACACCTCGAGTCCAGCGGAGACGTGAACGAGACCATCGGCGAGAAGTTGCTTGCGGATAAGCAAGTATTCGACAGCGAGATAAAAAGCGCGTTGAGAGCGTACTCAGACAAGTAAGGAGGTCTGTTGTGTCAAAGGAAGATGTAATAGAGGTCCAAGGCAAAGTCGTTGAAGTGCTGCCGTATCAATCCTATCGGGTGGAGCTCGAGAGGAGCGGCGCGCAGATCATCGCTTACCCTTCGGGGAAGATGCGGATCAAGAGTATCAAGATCATCGAAGGTGATTCGGTGAGGGTAGAGATCAGCCCCTACGATCTGACCAAAGGTCGTATCGTATGGCGGGATAAGAACTAATTGGAGGTTTCATTATGAAAGTAAGACCGTCGGTAAAACCTATGTGTGACAAATGCAAGATCATCAGGCGTCACGGCAAAGTTATGGTCATTTGCTCGAAGAGCAAGAGCCATAAGCAGGTGCAAGGCTAATAGAGGAGAATCCTTTATCCAGGCGAGGTGCGGCTGGACGAATTCATTCCAATTTACATTTCGTCCTCTCAAATGGGTAAATAGATAAACATCATAGATTTAATGGAGGTATTTTAATGGCTCGTATATCCGGTGTAGATTTGCCAAGGGAAAAAAGGCTCGAGATCGGTTTGACTTATATCTTCGGTATAGGTCTCGCCACTTCGCGCAAAATTTTGGCAGCGACAGGGATCAGCCCTGATATCAGGGTGAAAGATTTGGCAGAAAGCGACGTAGCCGTACTCAGAGAGTACATCGAAAAGAATCTGCACGTTGAAGGCGATCTGAAGCGCGAGATCGATATGAATATCAAGAGACTTCGCGAGATCGGATCGTACCGCGGCGTCCGTCACAGAAAAGGCTTGCCTGTCAGAGGGCAAAGCAGCAAGAGGAACGCTCGTACCCGTAAAGGTCCGAGACGTACCGTCGGTCGTTCTAAGAAATAAGGGAGGTCGCTAACATGGCAGTTAAGAAAGGTGCGACGAAAAAGCGCAGCAACATTACGCGTGTTGACAGAGGGCAGGCACACATCCAGTGCTCCTTCAACAACACCATCATCACCATCACGGACCTGCAAGGTAATGCGATCAGCGCGTCCAGCGCAGGCAAGCTCGGTCTCCGTGGCTCCAAGAAGAGCACGCCGTATGCGGCACAGATGGTCATGGAAGACGCAGCAAGGGCAGCAAAAGAACACGGCTTGAAGTCGGTAGATGTATTCGTGAAAGGTCCCGGTCAAGGCAGGGAGTCCGCCATCCGCGCGCTCCAGAACCTCGAGATCGCGGTCACCTCGATCCAGGACGTTTCTCCGATCCCGCATAACGGTTGCCGTCCGCCCAAGCGCAGAAGGTTATAGGAGGTAGAAGTATGGCTAAGTATACAGGGCCCGCTTGTCGCTTGTGCAGAAGAGAAGGCGAGAAGTTATATTTGAAAGGCGACAGATGTTATAATATCAGCAGCGACGGAACGCAGGGCAGGAAGCTCTGCCCGTTGGAGAAAGGACGTATCAATCCTCCCGGTCCCGTGAAGACCGGCAGAAGAAAGGTGTCCGCTTACGCTCTGCAGCTCCGCGAGAAGCAGAAGACCAAGAGAGCGTACGGCCTCCTGGAGAAGCAGTTCCGTATGTATCACGAGAAGGCCGAGCGCATGAAGGGTATGACGGGTGAGAACATGCTCATCCTCATCGAGCGCAGACTGGACAACGTCGTATTCCGTCTCGGCATCGGCAGCAGCAGAGCGCAGGCGAGGCAGATCGTGACGCACGGACATATCACCGTGAACGGTAAAAACGTTAATATTCCTTCTTACTTGGTTTCCGCCGGCGACGTGATCGCCGTCAAGGAGAGTAGGCAGGGCAAGAAAATTTTTGAGGCTGTGAAAGAAGTGGGCGCGAAGTCCGCTCTCCCGCAATGGCTCGAGTTCGACAAGACCACCCTTACCGGTAAAGTCTTGCAGTTGCCGAAGCGTGAGGACATCGACCTCAGGATCAAGGAGCACATGATCGTCGAGTTGTACTCCAAGTAATAAAGGAGGGATATTATGATAAAGATCAAGACACCGCAAATCAATGCAACGGAGAGTGTGGATGGGTCCAAGGCTACCATTACGGTGGAGCCGCTTGAGAAAGGTCTCGGCACGACGCTCGGAAACGCTCTTCGCAGAATGCTCTTGTCCGACCTGCCCGGTGTGGCTGCGGTCGGCATCAAGATCGCAGGTGTGATGCACGAGTTTGCCACGATCCCCAATATCGTTGAGGACGTGGTGGACATCATACTCAATATCAAAGGACTGGCTTTCAAGGCGAATTCTCCCTTGGACGACGGCGAAAAGATCGTCGTTACGATCAAGACGAATACCCCGGGTCCCGTGCTCGGGAAAGACATCGACTGCGGTATGAATCTCTCCGTGGTCAATGGCAACCATCATATTTGTACGATCAACGAAGGCGGCGAGCTCGATATGGAGATCACCGTCGCGAGCGGAAGAGGTTATGTCGGCGCGGACAAGAATAAGGCGCCGGAGCAGCCCATCGGGTACATCCCCGTGGACAGCATCTTCACCCCCGTCCTCTCGGCGAGCTACGCCGTGGAAGACGCTCGTGTCGGACAGGATATCAATTACGACAGGCTCGTTCTGGACGTGAAGACCAATGGGACCACCCCGGCGAAGGAGACCCTCTCTCTCGCGGCGAAGATCCTCGATGAGCACGCGAAACTGTTCATCAACCTTTGCGACACCGTGCCCGATCTCGATATCTTGGAGCCGGATGAGCCGGACACCAGGACGACCTATCTCGAGAAGACCATCGAAGATCTCGACCTCTCCGTCCGTTCTTACAACTGCTTGAAGAGAGCGGGCATCCATACGGTCGGTGACCTCATCGAGAGATCCGAGGCGGAGATGTTGAAGGTGCGTAACCTTGGACAAAAGTCCCTTGACGAAGTGATCAGGAAGCTCGCAGAGCTTGGTCTGTCACTCCGCAGCAGCGACGAATAATCAGGAGGCAGAAGATATTATGAATCAAAGGAAATTGGGAAGACCCACCGATCAGCGCATGGCGATGCTCAAGAACGAAGTGTCCGAGCTGCTTTGGTACGGGAGATTGGAGATCACGTTCGATCGCGCGAAGGAAGTCAGCCGCATGGCAGAGAAACTTCTCACCCTCGCGATCAATACGTATGACGATACCGTCGAAGTCGTGAAGGAGAAAGTGAACCTGAAGAACGAGAAAGTCTCCGTGAAGTTTATCAATGACGGTCCGAAGAAGCTCGCCGCAAGGCGCAAGCTGATGGCGGCGCTCATCGACATCCAAGAGGAGAAAGGTCCGAAGGAGAGCAAGAGCAAATACGCCGCGAGGACGAAAGACATCAAGCACCCCTTGGTGGAGAAGCTCTTCAACGAGTATGCTCCCCGTTACAAGGAGCGCAATGACAAGCAGACGCAAGGAGGCGGCTATACCCGCATCATTCGTCTCGGTCAGAGACGCGGCGATGCCGCGGAGATGGCGATCATCGAGTTGATCTGATCGTTGTCACGATGAAAAAAAGAAGAATGCCCGCCTGTCCCGAGAGGGAAGGGCGGGCATTCTTTCATTCGAGGCGACAGGAGGATCAAAAGCAATTCTTCCTGATTTTCCGAGCATTTCGCAAAAGTCTGCTTGACGTTAACGGAGAAAGATGATCGCATCCAGTATGCCGAGCGCGACAGCGATCCCCAAGATGACGAAGCTGATGATGTGGAAAGCCTTATACAAGATCGGGTGCTCGGTCTCGCGCGACTTGATACGCTTGAAAAAGACGACGGACAGGATATTCAGGATGAGAGTCGGGAACGCCGAAATGATGACGGCGGGGAGAGAGAGGATGATCGCGAAGATCGCGCCGATCGCCTCGCCGAGATCGTCTATCTTGCCGAGCAGGATGGAGAGGGTGAATATACTGCTTGCACAGAAGATGATGAAAAAGAGAACGGCGAAACCGAATACGATGAACGTGCCGACTTTTTTACCCCTGCTCACAGGGGCATTCAAGGGGCAGGGTGCCGATGACGTAGGCTCTTCCGAGGGGGATCCCACCGTTTCCGGTGCATTTATTTTGTTTTCTTCCATAGCGAGCTCCTTTTTTAAGTATAAACACATTATAACAAAAAGAAACGGAAACGGCAAGACGCTCGCGTCATATTGTCAACGAGTTCTTACGTTCTTGCAAAGCATCCGTTCAAAACTCGATTTTTCGCACGGAAAATGCGGAGATCGCAAATCTTTCGATTATTAAAAAATCTTAATTTTTATTGCTGTTTGAATAATATATATGCTATAATGATTCAGCGAGAGTCTGTTTCGTCGCGTTTTTTTCCGTAGGAAAGCAGTTCTTTTCTCGGGAGAAATGAGACTCGGATGGACTTTCTAAAACGACAAACAAGCAAAAGATAGCGCAATTTCGCTGCTAAAAACCGCATTTTGTGACTCTTTTGTATTGTTTTCATTGGAGGTTACATTGGCGGACGATCAGAGCTCGGACAAGAAGCAGCGTACCGATGACACTCAGTCGATAAGCGACGAGAGCGCAGATACGCCCAATAAGGACCCTGAGATCACCACACCGACCCCCTCGGAGGACGAGAGGGACTTTTCCGTCTCTGAGGCGGAGGGTGCGGTCGAAGGTGCTGCGGAGGCAGATGTCCCCGTGGATCTTATCACGTCCGAAGAGATCCCCGTTGAGGAGATCCCGACCGAAGACACGTCGGAGGAGATCCCCGCCGATGAGCAAATGTCCGCCGATGAGCAAGAAGCTCCTGCGGATACCGTCGCGGAGGCTGACGCAGACGAGACGCCCGTCGTTCCCGAAGCGGAGGAATCCTCTCCCGCATCGCCCGAAGCGGTCGATGAGCCTGCTGAAGAGGCTGCCGCGGAGTCTTCCGACGAAGAACCTGCGAATCTTACGGAAGGGTCGCAAGAGGAGCCTTCCGGTATCGCTGATCCTCTTTTGAAAGGTTTCGGAGACGAAGCGAGCGAGCCCACGGCGGCGCCCGCCGAGGGACTTCCCGGAGGGGATGGCGAATTCGTGATGGACGACGAATATATGCGTGCGTTCATGGCGGAAGGCGAGATGGAAGATTTCATCTACGGCGGCGCCACCGGATACGAAGAGCGTCAGGAAGCTCTCGAGAGGATCGAAGACAATGCCGAGACTCTCGCCGAGGAAGGCACGGAGCTCTTGGAGCGTCAGGAGCAGGAGAGAGAAGCACATAAGGACGAGGTCCGCGTCAACGAGAACGGCGAGCCCATCGACGAGAAAGGTCGGGTGATCTTGAAGCGCAGTTTGGAAAACAAACTGATCTTGGCGGATACCCGTGAACGCAGATATTACAACAGGTTGAAGAATGCCATCCTTGCATACCAAGGCGTGAAGCCCGAGATGCAGGTCATGACGGAGGTCTTCCGCGCGAACAAGCAGGTGGTCGCACGTTTATCCGTCGCAGGTTACACGCGCATCTATTTCGCGCTGAATCCCGACGAATTCGACGTTGACCGCTACAAGCAGGCGAACGTATCGGACCGTGACTTCGAAGATACGCAGATGATGATCCACGTTCGCGACGACGACGAATACGCCATCGCGATCGAGCTCCTCTCGCTTATGATGGGCGCGCTCGGCATCGACAAAGCGGAAGGTTATCAGGAAGAAGACTTTCTGCAAGCATTCCCCCGGAGAGAGGATGCCGTCCTCGACCCGAAGGGCAAATACCTCGTATTGGAGGAGAAAGACACCCAGGCGCTCATCAAAGAGAAGCGCGCCGAAGAAAGAAGAGCGGCGGGCATCTCGGAGGAGCCGGAGGAAGAGGCTCCCGCAGAACAGGAGGAGGAAGAGGAAGAGATCGTCATCTTGCCCCTCACCCTCGAGAATAAGCTCCATCAGACCACCAATACCATCAAGCTCCTCTACAGCAAATTGAAGAACGAGATATTGTCCTTCAAGACGATGAAGAGCGAGCTGACGGTCAAGAACGAGAACTTTAAGGCGGGCAAGAAGATCGTTGCCCGTATGACCGTCGTGAACGATACCGTGCGTCTTTACTTGGCGCTCGATCCCAAAGCGTACTCCACGAAGAAGTACGGACATAAAGACGCTTCCGATCAGCAAGGCTACGAAGGCACCCTCCTGATGCTGAAGATAGCGGGCGAGAAGGAGCGCGTGAACGCCGTCAAGCTCATCCAAGAGCTCATGACCACCCTGAAGCTCGAGCGCAATTCCCGTTACGTCTACGTTCCCTTCGCGGAGAAGTATCCTTACATCAAGAACGGCGTATTCAAGGGAGACGAAGACAAGCCGCGCGTCAAGCACACCGGCGACGAATATGCAGATATTTACGGCGAGCTGACCGAGCACCTGCGTTCGCAGCTCGGCATGAAAGACGCTTGGGGCGTCCCCAAGGGCTATACCGCCGAAGACGGCGTGACGGCGAGAGATCTTCTCGAGCTCCAGCGCAGCAAAGCCAAGACGATGAATGCGGGCGTGGCGATCGCCACTCCCATCGTGCATTTCTATGATGCCGCGATCGACGAGGAAGGCAAGGTGCAGTATCTGAACGTTCAGCAGGTCCTCAACGATAAGTTCCTCGGCAAGATGCTCCCGCAGGAGTATTTCGCCATCGCGGAGGGTAGCACCCGTATCGAAGAGCTGAATTTCATCGCGCTCGAACTGATTACGAAAGATTGCAACGAGCATCCGGAGCTTCGTTTCGTCACGAAGATCAGTTGCAGACTGCTCTTGAAACAAGAGACTTTGACCAAGCTCGTGGATAAGATGAAGACCGAGCATAATAACCTCATTCTCGCTTTCGACTGTGCGATGCTCGAGGCGCTCGGTTTTGCGGGCATCAGCGCCATCAATATCCTGAAGGCGCAGGGCGCGCTCATCATGATAGATAATGCGGAGAGCGCGAGTATGCGCGTGCTCACGGAGTACGACTTCGACTATCTGAGATTGGACGCGAGATACTATAACGGCGACAGCCTGAAACGTCTCGCGCACCTTGATATGATCACGGGCTATGCCGCCGTGCAGAATATCGTGACCACCTCCATCAACTGCGAGCATAAAGAAGAGGCTCGCATCCTCCTCGACCACGGAGTGAAAGTGATACAGGGCGACGCGGTCGCTCGCCCGATGCGACTCATCAATCTTGCACTGACCAATATCAAGCCGGTGCCCAAGGTGAAGAAGAATGGCGAAAAGTAAGAATTCGGAAAAAACGCCTCAAGAAGAATTGCAGGCCCAGATCCGAGCGGATCAGGAATACGTTATCAAGAACAAACGTGTTCGCCGCCAGACGCGCAGAAGAGCGTTTATGATCATTCTTCTGATCTTTTTGCTCGTTATCGCGCTCTTGGCGGGTGCTACATACGCCCTCATGCGTTTCGTGGATGAGAGCAATTTCCGCGTGACGGTCACCCAGCAGGGTACCGCTTGGTTGTCCTTGTCGAGAGACTCCGAGTTCTCGGACGGCGGTAGCAGCGTGCTGGACGTCTCCGCGCCGAAGAATATGGACAATATCTCGCTCTGCAACGGTATCGACTGGCTCCTCTTGGAGATGACGGAGACGGACGGCACATATAAGGGAAGAGGTTCTGAGGCCTATTATATCGCGTCCACGTTCTATCTGAAGAACAGCGGTAACGAAGACGTGGAATACAATGAGAGCATCACTCTCGAGCGTGCGATGCGCGGTATGGAGAAAGCCATACGTGTCCTCATCATCAAGGATACCGATATCACCGACGACGATCTCGGCGAGATATTCGTGTACGGCGCGTACGCATCGGACGAGAACGGCGAAGACCGCGTGGATGAGAACGGCGATCGTATCCGCGAAGAGGTCGTCCCCGAGAAAGAGTACAAGGCGAGAGAGTATGCATACTACAACGGGTTCACTTTCGATCCGAATGATTTCGACGAGAACGGCGTGTGGCTCGCGAGACCTTTCGCGAAGGAAGGCTTTATCCATCAGAGTGAGTTCTATCCGTTGAAAGCCAAGCAGACCATCAAATACACCATCGTTATTTGGCTGGAAGGGCAAGATCCCGAGTGTGTGGGAGATAATGACAGCTTGGTGGATGCGGAGAGAGGTATCCTCGGCGGGCAGGTAAAGATCTCGGTGGAGTTCACCGCGAAGAACAGCACGATCTTGACGTCGAACAATTAATAATAGGATATATACTGTAATATACAGGTAGGAGAATATACATGGAAGAAGAGAATAAGACAATAGATGAAGCGGTTTCCGAAGGACCGGAGACAGTCCCTGCGGAGGACGTGACGACGGAAGTACCCGTTGTCGCATCCGTTACGGAAACGCCGCAAGCACCTGCCGCGGAGCCCACTCCCACGCAGGATGCGCAAGGACAAGAAAAGGATGGCAAGAAGCCGATGAGCAAAGGGAGACGTATCGCGAACGCCATTATTTTGGGCATTCAGATCGCTTTCGTCATCATCGCGATCACCATCTGTCTCGTGGTCCTTCTGAACCCGAAGGCACAGGATGATATCTCGCCGCTCGGCGTGAAACTTTTGACCGTCAATTCCAATTCAATGAACGGCACGGAGAAAGACAGCTTCTCGGTAAACGATCTCGTCATCGCCAGAAATGCGAAAAACGGCGGCGAAGGGCTGGAAGTCGGGCAGATCGTCAGTTTCAAGATGTTGGAAGAGAATTCGGGCGAATACATCATCAACACCCACAGGATCGTCGAAGTGCATACGGAGAACGGGTTTACGCAGTATTTCACCAAAGGTGATGCGAACCCCGCCAACGATAAAGGTTGGCTCCGCGCGGAAGACATTTTGGCGGTGTATTCCTTCCATATCTCGGGGCTCGGCGCCGTGATCAAATGGATCCGCGACGGATACCATTTCATTTACGTCGTCATCATCCCGCTCGGACTTCTCCTCATCTATAACGTTTATCTCGTGATCCAGATCGTGATGGAGTCCAAGATGAAGAAGGCGAAAGCCGCCGCGGCTGCGGATGCGCTCTCGAACCTCTCACAGGAAGATATCGAAAGGCTTTTGGCACAAAGGGGCATCAATCCCGCTACCATCCAACCGCAAGATCCGCGGGGAGACAGCGGCGATAACGATGGCGAGCATTGATCCGTTTCGGCGCGTGAAACGAAGGCACGGCACTGTCCGTTCGAAAAAGGAAAGGAGAAAGGTACGTACTTATGTTTACTGATTTTATAAGAGATTTTCTGCAAGTATTCTTCTTCGGGTTTCTCGGATTCTTCTATTCGCAGCCCGAGGGGATATCGGGCTTTACTTGGTACGGCGGCGTGTTCGGCGCCCTTCGTCAGCTCTTCGCGATAGATCAGTACGTTGCGGTCGTTGCGAAATATCAAGGCGGTACGCAGATGTCGACGGGACAATGGGCGGGCGCTTGGGCGATCGTCATTCTCGTGATGCTCGCGCTCCTCGCGATCATTATCGTCGGCATGTACTTCCTCATTCGTTTCTTCAAGAGGCTCTTCGGCAGCCGCGTCTTGAATCAGGACCTCGTGGATGAGATCGGCAACCTCAAAGGGCAGATCGTCAAGCTCACCCGTGAGAAGGATCGTATCCTCGGCCTCAAGATCGGCTATCAAGGCTACGACGTCCTCGAAGGGAACGAAGGCGAAGATACCAGCACCGAGAAGAAAGAAGGCGAGAGCCGTTTCTACAAGCTCACCGAAGTTGATAATACCTATGCGGAAGAAGGCTCGCAGCGCCATACCGAATTCAATAATGAAGTCACGCTCGAAGAGATCTGCGACACCTTCCGAAACTATGCGGCGAATAACCCGCAGAGACCTTGGCGTAAGCTGTATTACGAGCCCAAGATCATTCGACTCTTCTTCGCCAGTTTGGCTACGACCCGCCTGATCATCCTGCAAGGTATATCCGGTACCGGTAAAACCTCACTTCCCGAGTGTATCGGTCACTTCATCGATAACCCGACGACCATCGCATCCGTGCAGCCGTCCTGGCGTGATAGAACCGAAATATTCGGATACTTCAACGAATTTACCAAGAGGTTCAACGAGACTGAGGTCTTGAAGGCGATGTACGACGCGACCTATAACGAAGACCTGTACCTGACCGTCCTCGACGAAATGAACATCGCGCGTGTCGAGTACTACTTCGCGGAAATGCTCTCCATTCTCGAAATGCCGAGCCGTGACCAATGGATCGTCGACCTCGTCCCGAGCGGCTGGCCTTCCGACCCGAAACACGTCGAGAAGGGCCGTTTCCGTCTCCCTGAGAATATGTGGTTCGTCGGCACGGCGAACAACGATGATAGTACGTTCGCCATTTCCGATAAGGTTTACGACCGTGGTATGCCGATCAACATCAACAGCAAGGCAAAGCCTTTCGACGCGCCGCTCACCGATATGATGCCGCTGTCCTATAAGCACCTCGAAGAGCTCTTCAAGAAGGCGCAGGAAGAGCATAAGGTCAGCGACGAGAACCTCAGAAAATTCGAAGAAATGGACGACTACGTCATCGAGCACTTCCGCCTCGCGTTTGGTAACCGTATCGTGAAGCAGCTCCGTGAGTTCGTTCCCGTGTACGTCGCTTGCGGCGGCACCGAGATCGACGGATTGGACTACGTGCTCTGTAATAAGATCCTCCGTAAGTTCGAATCCTTGAACCTTGCCTACATCCGTGATGAGGTGGACGATTATATCCAATACCTCTCCGACCACTTCGGCGAGGAGAACATGACCGAATGTAAAGAATATCTCGAGAGGTTGAAGAAGCTCTTCTGATTCGTAAGGACTGAGATAGATGGCAGAAAAGAAGAAGTACGAAGAATACTTATATTACTTGAGTACGCTCTTGAAGCAAGAGGATTTTTATTCTACCTATTCGGATTATATCGCGCAAGGTAAGAATAGTTTCCAGATCTCTCAGCGTTTCCAGAAACAGATCTTCGACGAAAGCTGGATCGACACGCTGGAAGACTGTATCGTCGCCTTGGATACCATCGTTCGTAACCCGCGTAAGTTCATCGTGGTCGAAGAAGATATCGTGGATATCTCCTTGGCGCGTTCCATCTCCGTCGAGTCGGTCAAGCACCTTGCACAGCACACGAACTTCATCTCTTCCGTTACCAAGGACGGCATGGTCATCCCGAGCAAGATACTCAATACGTCCAAGGAAGAGAGCTACGAGATCTACGAGAACCGTTTCATTTACACCTTGCTCTTGAAGACCAAAGACTTCATCTCGCGTAGGTATAATCTCATCAAACAAGCCAGTTTGAACAGCGACCAGATCGTCGTCAATATCACCAGTGACTTCGGTCTCGACAAGGAGAATAAGATCGCCTATACGATGTCCACGACGGCGAATATGCCGGTAGAGAGCGTCGTCGGAACGGCGGAAGATGCTACGCTTATCCAGCGTGTGGAACGTATCAACAGCATTATCAACAGCTTCCTTGCGAGCCCCTTCGCGAAGGAAATGGTCAGTTGTGCGCTCGTGCGTCCGCCTATCACGCGTACGAACGTCATTTTGAAGGACCCGAACTTCAAGAAAGCCTTGGTCCTGTGGCAGTTCATCGAGTCATATAATAAAGTCGGTTTCGAAGTGGAGACCGTCACTGAGACGCGTGACCTGTCGCCCTCCGTTGCGGAGAAATATCGCGATCTCATCTACCTCAATACCCTCGTCATCGAGTCGATGGCGTCCAAGGTGGAAGGCGGTATCATCGAGGAGAAAGAGCTCGAGAAGCAGAAGAACCTCGAGAACGAGTACCTGACCAAGAATATCGACGACTTCGTGCCGGACGATTTCCCGCAGCTCCACATGGATCTCCACGAGATCCGCAGGCTGTACACCACGGTCCCGGGTGACAGAGAGATCCCGCAGGAAGATATCCGCAAGATGAATGCGGCGCTCGACAGAGTGATCCGCCAGTATAAGATCAATACCGCCCGCGAGGACAGCGCGCGTCAGAAGCAGCTCCTGAAGCAACAGCTCAGAGAGGAGCAAAAGCTGAAAGTCGAAGCCCTGAAACAGGCGCAGAAAGACGCCAAAGAGGCGGAGAAGAGACGTAAGCAGGAAGAGAAAGAGCGCATCCGTGCCGCCAAAGAAGCGGAGAAAGCCGCTCGCCAAGCCCAGCGCGAAGAGCAGGAGCGTATCAAGCGTGAGAAGCGCGAGATGCACGACCGCGTGGTGCGCGCCGAAGAGCGTTTGATGCGTTTGCGTCTCTGCCAAGAAGAGGCGGAGATGGAGCGTCGTCTCGCCGCGGAGAGGGCTCGTCTCGAAGAGATCCAGCGTTCCGAAGTGGAGCGTATGGAGATGGAGAAACAGCTCCTCGCCGAGCAGCTCGAACGCGAGAAGACCATGACTTATATCGCCCCGATCGAGGGCGAAGCCTTGCTCCTCCTTCGCAAGAAGGAGATCCGCCGCATCGAGGAGATGCGTCGCGAGCAGGAGCAGACCATGCAACAGCTCATCGCCACCCACTATTCCGATATGGAAGCGCAACAGAGACAGGCGATCATCGATATGGAGGAGCTCGCCGAGCTCATCAATTTCGACAACGTGACCGTCAGCGA
>JAFTBD010000056.1 GCA_017455385.1 Clostridia bacterium | reverse complement strand
TTATCTATCTCTACGGGAATGAGAGCGTGAAACTCGCCGTGCCCGCGGACGTTCGGGTCGATACGGTAAAGACCCTCCTATTGGACGTGTATCCGATAAAGACCGAGTACGAGGCGGGTGAGACCCCTGACCTCGCGGGGATATCGCTCACGGCGATCTACGAGAGCGGGCGCAGGGAGACCGTCTTGGCGGAGAACGTCACGACCACCACAGTCCTGATGAAAAATACGACGGAGATCATCGTTCGCTACGGCGACGCGACCTGCACGGTGCCCGTAACGGTGACCGATCCCACCGTCGAATTGGAGACGATAACGATGGCGGATTCCGCTACGCCGAAGAAGAATTACGCGGTGGGGGATGCGGTGAATTATGACGGCATTGCCTTCTATCTCCATTTCTCCGATGGGACCGACGTCGAGGCGTACGAGCCCGCGGCGGAGTGTGTCTCGGCACAGCTCTTCGTGGACGGGGAGCTCGAGACTTCCGACGTCATCCTCGCGGGTACGAGCGCGATCCTTTATAGCGTGCGCTATACGGACGAGGCGGAGAGAGAATTCGTGGGCGAGGTGATCCTCGAGATCGCCCTCTCGTAAAAATGCTTGACAAAAGGGCAAAATAGACGTATGATGATACTGTCCATAGGGAGTAGCATGCACCTTCTGGTGTGGTGAAGCCAACAGCACTGTCGCGTATTGCGTCTGGCGAACCTTGAATTGCAAGACTTTGGCGAAATTATTTGCGTAATTTCACCGAAGTCTTTTTTGTTAAAACGCGTTCCTTCGGTGAAAGGGAGTAGGTATGGAAATATTTATCTCGATATTATTACTGGCAATCGGCATCGTGATGATCGTGAAAGGCGGGGATTTCTTCGTGGACGCCGCCTCTTGGATCGCCGAGGTCTCGGGGCTCCCGCAGCTTCTCATCGGCGCTACCATCGTTTCCGTCGCGACGACGCTTCCCGAGCTCATCGTCTCCATCATCGCCACGGCGAAAGGGAGCGTGGAGATCGCGGTCGGCAATGCGGTCGGCAGCGTGGTGGCGAATCTCGGTCTCATTATGGCGATCTCTCTCTTCTTTATGCCCGGCAAAGTGGATCGCAAGCAGTATTGGTTCAAGTCCACCGTCCTTCTGGTCGCGGTACTGAATCTTTTCCTTGCCTGCTACGGCGGCGGTATCGACGCGGATACGGGACTGCATACGCTCAGCGTGGGCATGGGACTCGTCGTTTTCGAGCTCTTTATCGTCTTTGTCGTAGAGAACGTCCTGACGGCGCTCAAAGCGATGAAACATCCCATCACCGCGGACAGTACGGGCGCGACGGTCGAGATGACGGCGGGCGGAAATGCGGGCGAAGAGGAAGAAGAACACGAACCCGCCAAGAAAGATAAGAAGACCATCATCATCAACATTCTGAAATTCATCGGCGGCGCGGTGGGCATCGTCGGCGGCGCGGATCTCCTCGTTCGCTACGGACAGAAGCTTGCCCTCCTCGCGGGCGTGCCCGAGGGCGTCATCGCCGTGACCTTGGTCGCGATCGGGACGTCTCTCCCCGAGCTTGTCACCACCATCTCCGCCATCATCAAGAAGAAGTCCTCCATCTCGGTCGGCAATATCATCGGCGCGAATATCCTCGATATCACGATGATCCTGCCCATCTGTGCGATGGTGTCGGGCGGCGCGCTCATCGTTCCGCGCGAAGCGCTTCTTTTGGACTTGCCCTTCTGCCTCGGGCTGTCCCTTATTGCCGTGGTCCCTATGCTCATCACCAAGAAATTCCATCGTTGGCAGGGCATCGCGCTCTTCGCGGTCTATGCGGCGTATATCGCCCTCCGCATCATTTTGACCTGAAAGACTTGACTATAATAAAAGCCCCGTAGCGATGGTTTCGCCACGGGACTTTTTTTGTGCGGTTCTGTCATTTTTATCAGTGTATCGTTACGACAAGGTCAGTGTCCGAGCAGTGAACGGTGTAGTTTCCTTCTTGATTCCAATTCCTCTCTTTTCGGATGGATCCCCAGTCCTCGGTGGTGCCGTCATAGTGGATATCGGGGCAGGTGGAAAAAACCTGCGTTTCGATATCGGTAATCGTGGACGGAAGGTGAATGGACGCTACGGGACTACCGAAAAAGGTCTGCGCGTTCAGAGTCGTCATACCCGTTCCGATCATGACGGTTCTGAGCTGAAAGCACCATAAAAAGGCGCCTGTATCGATGCTTGTGACGCTGTTCGGGATGGAGATTTCGCTGATGTCGGTTTGAGGGAAGGCTTCCTGTCCGATCGTTTGGACGCCGTTCTCGATGGTGATCTCCGACAAAGACGAGCAGGATCGGAAGGCAAAGGCGCCTATTGAACGAACGTTTTGCGGGATGGTGATCGCGCTTAGTTTCGTGCAGGATTCGAAAGCGTGATCCGCAATATGCGTGACGCTGTCCGGTATGCTCACGGCGGTCAGTTCGCTTGCTCTGTAAAAAGCGCCTGCGTGGATATCCGTTACCATAGCGGGGATGATGAGCTCGGTGTCATTTCCATTGTATCCGATCAAGGAAATGTCTTCGGCGTCTCTGTAAAGGATGAATCCGTTCTCGTCGGTGCGGAGCTTACTGTTGAATGCTTCTTGATAAACTTCTTTGGCATAAAAGGCGACTTGTCCGTATGTGAGATCTCCCTTTGTGATGGGAAGAGACGAACGATTGTATATCTCAACAAGTTTATAGCAATAGGAAAACGTATCGTCAAGTCGATCAACGTCTTCTATCGTCGTTACCTTTGCTCCGATCGTCAATGACGTTAGGTTGAAACAATTCATAAAGGCGTTGTGCTCGATCTTTGTGACGCGATCCGGTATGACAAAAGAGGTCAGCCCGTGGCAATCGGCAAAAGCGTAAGCGCCGATATTTGTCAAAGACTCGGGGAGAGTGATCGACCGTAGCCCCGTGCACTCGCAAAACGCGTAGGCTCCGATGTCCGTAACGCTGTTGGGAAGAGTCACGGACACCAATTCGTCGCGCTTATAAAAAGCGTAAGCTCCGATAGCGATCGTGTCGGAAGGAACGGTGAGGGAACCTTCGAGCTTAGCGTTATTAATGTACAGGTCGCTTTGCGTGGATAGAGAAGCGTCGTTCCTTGCCATTTCGCACCATTCCCGAAGGCTGCCTAGATAGCGTATCGTGATGGGGTTTTCGCGCTGATCGCCGAAGATCATATCGTTTACGTTCGCGATGCTTGCGGGGATGGTCAGGGTGTCGATGCTCTCTCGTTCTTCAAAGGCGCGAGAAGCGATGGACGTGACTTCTTTCCCGTTGTAAGTTGACGGAAGGACCGTATCGGCGGGCATGTCTTGATATCGAGCGCTTATCTCGTACGTGTCATCGTCGAGAAGAGTGAAACGGAAATAGTCTGCGGGCGTAGCTGTCTGCTCCGTGGTCGGCTCTTCCTCAATCGGAGAGTTCTCGGTGGGGAGCGACCTGCTCGCCTTATCGCAAGCGATGAGGCTTGCGCTTATTGTGAGCAAAAAGATGATGAAAAAGAGAATAAGTGGTTTTCGCATTGTAATGTCCTTGTGTTTCTTTTTTTCTTGATAATACTATAGAATAAGCGTCCTATTCTTGTCAAGCGGGCAGGAGAGTGTGGTCTTGCGCTGAAGTAGGTTGCTTTTTTATATGCAAAAAGAGTATACTGAAAAAGATGAAACGACCTTTACCGAAATTATTACAACTGTTTTTGAGCTTTCTGAAGATCGGCGCCTTTACTTTCGGCGGCGGTTATGCTATGATCGCGCTCCTCGAAAACGAATTCGTTTCACGTAAAAAGTGGCTGGATAAGACGGATTTTCTCGATATTCTCGCGGTGTCCGAGTCCACGCCGGGTCCGATCGCCGTCAATACAGCGACCTACATCGGCTATAAAGTGGCGGGCGTGTTGGGGTCCGTGCTCGCGACGCTCGCGGTGTGTCTGCCATCCTTTATTATCATTTTCCTAATATCACTCTTTTTCGATAAATTCCTCGAGCTCACCTGGGTGCAATACTCTTTCCGCGGCATACATGTCGCCGTGGTGTATCTGATCGCCTCGGCGGGGATCAAGGTCTTCAAAGGATTGGAAAAGACGCCTTTTTCGGTGACGATCGCCGTCATCGTCTTCGCGCTCTTTATCGCATTCTCTGTCCACGCCGTTAGATTCTCAACGATATTCTATATATTGATATGCGGGGTGCTCGGGCTCTCGCTCTATGCGTTCCGAGAGCTTAAGGCGAAGAAAAAAGCGCCTGTCGAGGAGTCGGCACGGGAAAAGCTCACGACGGATGGTAAAGAGTCTGATGTGCGAAATGAGGCGCCCACTACGGAGGACGAGGTGTCCGAGGCAACGGATGCGGAAGACGGGCAGGGAGGGGCGGACGTATGATGTATCTGCGGCTCTTCCTTGTGTTCCTCGAGATAGGCGTTGTGTCTTTCGGCGGTGGCTACGGCATGATCTCGGTCATACGCGATACGATGCTCTCGCACGGTTTTCTGACCGAGGAAGAGATCATGAATTTTATCGCTGTGTCGGAGTCCACGCCGGGACCCATTGCCGTGAATATGGCGACTTTCATCGGTTCGTCGCAGGGCGGACTGCTCGGCGCTTTCCTCGCGACGCTCGGCGTCGTATTGCCTGCTTTTGTCATCATTCTCTTGATAGCGGCGATCCTGAAAAATTTTATGCAATATAAGGGCGTGCAAGGTTTCCTCGGCGGCGTCAGACCCGCCGTGTCCGCACTTATTCTCGCCACGGCGATCACGATGGGGTTGAAAGTCTTTTTCGGCATCACGAACGTTGCGGGCGGCTTCGCTTTCGACCGGAAAGCAGTCGTCATCCTCGCCGTGCTCTGCGGCGTAGGCGCCCTCTTTAAATGGGGGTTGAAGCGGAAAGCCTCGCCTATTCTGATGATCCTCATCTCGGCAGGATGCGGAATGCTGCTTTACGGCGTATTATAATGCGGAATGCGGAACTGAGACGCTACGCTTTAATTCGGAATTATGAATTAGGAATTAGGAATGAAGGTGGCGCTGCGCGAGAGTGGAGTGTGGAGAGTTGAGAGTGGAGTTGCGGACGCCGGTGGCGAGAGTGGCGTTGCGGAGACGCTGCGCGAAAATATATGATCGTCATCCCGCACCGAAGGTCCGCGTAGAGCCGTAGGCGAATAGCGAGGCGTCTCGAGGGATATCATCCGCTTTACCGGTATATAGCATTTGCAATGAGCATAGATGCACCGAGTTTTTCGTGCTATTTTTTCATTTTTTTACGCCGTGTGGCAAATATCAGTACGAGGAGTGCGGCGAGGATCGTGCACCCGAGAATAATGAAAATCATATCGTAAAACGGCATTTGCGCCGCATATCCTTCTTGTTCAACTCCATTTGCGGCGAGCAAAGCAAAAACAAGTGTAATATTCTACTTATCGAATAAATTCGAGTTTACGGAAGCGCGGAAGAGGCTCCTGCGCACTCGGAACCATACGTTGACACGGTTCCGTGGTTGGTTCCAATGCTTGCCGCAGGAAGCGTAATCCGTGAAGGTAACGGTGGTTTCCTTTTTGGTCTGTATGCGAAGTCGTATCGTCTCGCCGTCTATCGGGTCGTCGATCGCGTACATCACGTCGCCGCGCGGCAGAACGATCTTCCGAGAGATATCCCCTTCTTCTTTCGCTTCGTCGCGTGCAAGTACGTAAGGTCCGTATTTCACTGCGGCTTTTCCGTTACGCTTGACGGAGTGGAGAGAAGGGTGGAAAGAGAGCGTGAGGACGTCGCCGTCCGCTCTTGCTCCGCCGAGTGTGACCGTATTCCCCGTGACGACAATTTCCTCACCGTTCAATGTGACGGTGGGATCATTTGCCCACGAGGGAATGCGGAATGTGTAATCGATGTTTGCTGTGTTTGCGCTGTGGAAAGTCGCACGGAATTCTCCGCTGACGGGATCATAGTTCGTCTCGACCTTGCCGCCGTCCGTTACGTTCACAGTGCCGCTCTCGTAGAAACAGAATAAATATCCTTTTTCAGTCTTCAGAACGGAAGATAGGGGGTAGAGCCCCGTCCCCGCGGCGCCGATGCAGGCGCAGCAGCCGTAATAGCCGCCGTCCGAGAACTTTTTGTACCCGCCGATGCCGTAGCCTCGGGGCTGACATACGAGCGGGCTGTAACTGTCGAAAGGAACGCCGTCTAAGAGCTTGCCTTCTTCTTTGCCGAATTGTTTCTCGCCGTAAAGGTTCACGGCGCCGAACAGCGCGTTTAGCGCCGAGGTCTCCATCCTCTCGGCGTATGCGAGATCGCCCGTGTCGAGGAGGAGTCGCTCGTTGAGACGCATCCAAGTCACGGTCACGCAGGTCTCCTGCATGATGGTCTTATCTGGGACGCGCTTCATTTCCTTCTTGACGGAATGATTGAATTGTTCGCTCTTACATCCCGCCGAGCCGATGACGGTGACTTCGTTTTCGCAGACTTTGTCTGCGAATTTCCTGACGAGGGAGAGCATTTCTTTCTCTCCGGTCACTTCGTAGTAGGCGAGGATGCCCTCGAAGAAGGACATCATCTCGTACGCTTTCGTGGTCGGATATTCGTGTGGCAGGAGCTTGCCTTCCTTGACAACGGCGAGGAGGTCGCCGCCTCGACAGCCGCCTTGCGCGATGATATATTTCGCGAAGTCCATATACCGCGTTTCGCCCGTCTTTTTGAAAAGCTCGACGATGGGCTCGAGGATGGAAGAAGAGTTGATGCCGCCCCACCAAGAGCTGGTGTCCAAGATGGACTTTTTCCCATCTCCGATCTTATCGAGGATGGCGTCCGCGTGGCGCTTGAGAGCCGTGAGGATCTCCGCTTTGAATGTTTCGTCGCGGCAGATATCGTAAATATATAAGCAGCCGACGAGCACGTATTTCCTGACCCACATATCCCAGCCGCAATATTCGTGCTCGGGAGAGTAGGTCGCTATGCGACCTGAGTCGTCCTGCGTAGCGAGGAGCGCACGCACCGTTTCGTCCAAAATACCATATAATTCTTCGTCGGGGGCATATTGATAGGTAATGCAGGCACCGCGCATCATTTTGCCGAAATATTCGCCTCTCCAACCATCGTCGAGAGAATCCTCGCGCGTCGAGAAAACGCGGACGAATTTCCGCCATATAGTGCGATCTTTCAGTTGGTGTTCGAGGATGTATCGGCAGTAGAAGTCCGCCGTCCCCGTATATCTCATGGTGCCTATCCCCAAATGTGAGAGCACACGTGTCATATCTATTTCACTCCGTAGAGATTGTACTATTATTATAGTACACGCCGCGGCGGATGGCAAGCGTATGAGGGGAGAATGTTATTTCGCCTTATAAGTGATGAGGTACGCCGTGCGCGCTTTGACGTCAAGGGTGAAACCGTCCGTCAATAGGTCGCTCCCACTCTTCTCGGTGAGGGTCTCGCCTTTGATGTAAGACAGGGTGTAGGTGGCGCCTGCGGTGAGTCCGTTCATCAGGAATGTCTCCGCGCGTTCTTTCGCATTCGGGCGGGCATAGAGAAGGATGACGCCTTCCGTCTCATCCCCGAATTGCATCGCGACCGAATTGCGGTCGGAAACGGTGCAGGGGGTGAGTGGATAATATTCTTTGTCGAAATAGTCTTTGACGGCGTCCCAGTCGCGGATATACTGCACGTACGTTTGGTCGCCCTCCAAGATGCGATCGTTGACGGTGAAAATGCAAGAGCCGAGACCGGAGCGGTATTCGTACAGGTCGTCCTCGTAAAGATCCGCGCCCGCAGAGTAGGGGAGCCACATCGACAGACCATAGGTCTGATATTGCAAGGCTTCGGGGATGTCCTCGTAGTCGTAGCAGTTATAGTCCGAGCGCCACAGGGGGATGGACCTGCGACACATCTCGAGGTCGATGCGCCTGCCGCCGCTCGCGCAGTTGTCGATGAGCAGCCCCGGATTATGTTGGGTCAGATAGTCGAGGAAAGAGTATTCGCCGACCACGTATTTATTCTCCGCGAAGCCTTTCCTGCCGTCATAGAGCGTCTCGTCAGCCTTCTTCCAATACTTGCCGGGATCGATATTGAAATCCTGACGGTAATAGTTCACGCCGAATTCTTGAATAGAATTCGAGATACGCTCGCATATATCTTGAAGGGCGTCCGCGTCACCCATATTCCACAGGCAATTCTCTTCATTGTCGGAGTAAAGGAGCCAAGAGGCGCATTCCGCTTTCGCCGAAATGGTCTTATAGAGGTTTGACACCGTCGGGATGCGCTCGGGCTCGTACCACAAGAGAAATCCGACCCCCGCCGCGTCGAGCGCCGCTTTCACGTTCGTGAATCCCTCGGGATATTTGTCGGGATCCACGACCCAGTCGCCCACCGCTTGGTACCAATGACCGATGTCGCCCGTCTCGTACCAGCCCGCGTCGAACCAAGCGTAATCGAGGATGTCCGCGAGGCCGAGATCCACGGATTTTTGCAAGATCTCGAGAGCGCCGCTCTCGGTCGCATTGGTGGTGTCGTCCTGACCTTCCGCTCCAACGAAGAAGCAGGCGGATATGGAACCATAACCCTCGGGGAGAGAGTCTTTCACCCGCTTGCGGAAGGTATTGAATCCCTTTAAGGGATTCCCCGTATAGAAATGCACGGAGACGAGCGGGGAACGTATCTCCTCGTCAGGCTCCAAATATCCCTCGAGTTCGGTTTGCGAGATCGTGACCGCGGTCGTTTTCTTGCCTGTGAAATCCGCCGTCCAGTCGCCCGCCCAGCCGATGCCGACAGTGGCGCCCAACTTCTCGCCGCTGAGATTGAAGAAGGGGAGATAGAGGCGGGACGTCCTGCCGTTTATTGTGTCGAAAGTCAAGGTCTTCGTCGTCAAGGACTTGGAGTAGAGGGCGAAGTCGTCATTCTTCTCGTAACTGCCGCCGCTGAAATATAATGTGGCGTCCGAGATGTCGAGCGAGGCGTCCATCGCGTAGAAGTCGGAGATGACCTCTGAGCGCTCTGTCCCGACGTTCTTTATATGCACCGTCCACTCGAAAGTCGCCGTCGCGTCATAGTACACCGCTACGACGGTGGCTTGGATCAGGTCGGTCTCGTTCATTAGAACGAGGGTAGAACGTACGCCGTCAGCGTATAAGGACTCCGTGCAGGAAGTCTCCGTCCAATCGGAGAGGTGCTCGGAGAGCTTCTTCCCGCCGACGGAGAAGTCATAGACGGGCGCTTTTCCGTTCTTGACGGCGTGGAGAACGTTGATGTCGTAATAGGAGCGATTCACCATCTTCTCCCCCTCGGTCAGTCTGAGTTCGTCCGCCGTGGCGGTGGGGAATGTGACGGAGGTATTCGAGAACTTCTTAAAAGCCCATCCGTGCGGCAACATTCCGAAAGACAGGAATAGGGAGCCGCAATGCGCGACGAGCAGGATGACGGTGACCGCGATGCTTTCCCACCTTCTATGAAGGTGACAGGAGGGAATGCATTGGAATAGGACGCATCCGAAAGCGAAAGAGAGCGCGATGACGATCCCCGCGGAAGCCGCCACAGTGGCATTCACGTACACATTCAAGATCGCCTGTACGGGGAAGAATATCGCCGCGAAGAGCCCCGCGCCGAATAGAAAGAAAAGGAGCACAGCCCACCATTTGAAGTCGGGCGTGGATGTTATGTAGCAGAGCGCGAAGAGCACCGCCGACGACAGGAAGAAAGTCAGGTCGATGAGCGCTATTTTCCAGCTGCGGATGACGATGACCGATGCGTGGATGTAGAAGACAGCCGCCACCGCCGTCGCGACGGAAAAGATGATCTGCAATGCGAGAATGAAGAAACGATTGGCGAATAACCGACGCAAGCCGTCCATGAAATCTACCTCTCCTGAAATGATAGTATCAGTATATCGCACGGCGCGGGAAAAGTAAAGTGCGATATTGCGCCTCGCGCGCGACCGCTTTTTCGCATTATTCGTTGAAGTCTCTCGAAAAACGTGTTATACTTTCGCATAGGAGGAAATGCGTATGACGACCGGAAAGATC
>JAFTBD010000055.1 GCA_017455385.1 Clostridia bacterium | reverse complement strand
ATCAGGGAACGCATTCAGCCGAAAAACGTACCAGAATCCTTCCGCGGATTCCCTATCACGCTCATCGCCGCGGCGATCCTCAGCATGGGCTTCAGCGCATTCTCCGGAATGTTCGGCATCGTATAGGAGGACGAAGAGATGTTATTGCTTGCGAAGTTATACGTAGAGATCTTGGTCCCCGCCGCTGTCCTCATCGTCGTGGCGGCGATATTTGCCGTTGTGCTCGCTTTCCTCGGCAGGAAGCTCGAGGTCAAGAGAGACGAGAAAGTCGTGCAGACGGAGAGCCTTCTCTCCGGCGCGAATTGCGGCGGTTGCGGCTTCGCGGGGTGCAGTGCCTTCGCCGAAGCGCTCGTCAACGGGAAAGCGGATCTGTCGATGTGCAATGCGACGAGCAAGGTAAATAAAGATAAGATCGCCGAGATCCTCGGTACGGTGAATGAAGGGGAGGAGATGTCCTTCGTCGTCTGCTGTAACGGAGGAAATGCCTGCGAGGATAAATATGATTATCACGGCTACGGTGATTGTGCTTCGATGGAGCTTCTCGCGGGCGGGCGTAAAGCGTGCCCCGTAGGTTGTATGGGCGCGGGTACCTGCGCGAAACACTGCGACCACCACGCTTGCAACGTCTCGGAGCTCGGCTATGCCGATATCAATGACGAGAGGTGTACTCTCTGCGGGAAATGTGCGAAGTCCTGCCCGAAAGGTCTCATCAAGAAGATCCCGACGCGGGCGAAGGTGTATGTCGCCTGTTCCAATCACGCGGCAGGGAAGGAGGTCCGTTCATATTGCAAGAACGGGTGTATCGGGTGCACGATGTGTGCGCGTAACTGTCCCGAAGGGGCGATCACGATGGTGGATAATCTCCCCGTCATAGATTACGACAAATGCGTAGGATGCGGCCTGTGCGCCGAGAAATGTCCTACGAAATGTATGAAGAAAAGATAACTGACAATTGACAGACTGACAAGATGACACAATTGGCTACGATAGGAGGTTCAAGATGGATATGGAAAAAATAGCGATCATCGATCTGGGTTCGAATACGGCACGTCTCGTGCTGGTGAATGTGCTCGAGGGCGGGTATTTCTTCGTTTTCGACGAATTGAAAGAGTACGTCAGGCTCGGGCAAGATATGGAAATTGACGGATTCCTGCGTCCCGCGAGGATAGAGCAGACCAAGAAGACTTTGCAGATGTTCAGACGTTTCTGTGACTCCAACGGCGTGGAGAAGATATTTGCATACGCCACGGCGGCGGTCCGCAGAGCGAAGAACCAGAAGAGTTTCTTGGAGGAGGTCTCCGTGACCTGCGGCATCAAGCTCCGCGTTCTCAGCGCGGCGGAAGAGGGACAGTTCATCTATACGGGCGTTATCAACTCGATGGATATCCCCAAAGGTCTCATCGTGGATATCGGCGGCGGCAGTACGAAGATCGTCTACTATAACCGCAAGACCATTCTCGAGCAGGCGGCGCTTCCTTTCGGCGCCGTGACCTTGACCGACCTTTTCAAAGGGGAGGAGATCACCCCGGAGGAGCGCGCGCTGAAGATCGAGGCGTACGTTCGTTCCTATCTCGATCAATACGAATGGCTTAAAGACGTGGATCCCGACACCCAGTTCATCGGCGTCGGCGGCTCTTTCCGCAATCTCGGCAAGATCAGCCGCAGGTTGAAGAAGTATCCGCTGAACATGGCGCATAATTACACCATTGACGCGGGCGAATTCCGTACCATTTACGACACCATCAAGACCCTTCCTCTCGATAAAACGATGAAGATCAAGGGACTTTCCACTTTCCGTGCGGATATTTTCCCCAGCGCGCTCGCGTGCGTCAGCCCCATCTTGGACGTCTGCGGATTCCAGAGTATCGTCATTTCCGGCTCGGGTATGCGCGAGGGCGCGATGTTCAAATACGCCGTTCCCACCGTCTCGGAGAAGCCTATTTCCGACGTGCTCGGTTACAGCCTCAATACCCTCGTGAAACAGTTCAATATGAATGAGGATCACGTCAGACATATCGTCGATCTGTCTATGCAGGTATTCAAGCAGCTCAAGGTGTTGCATAAACTCCCGCGTATGTACGTGCGCGTCCTTCGCGCCGCGGCGATGCTCCACGATGCGGGCTCTACCATCAAGTTCTACGATCACCACAAGCATTCCGCTTATATCATCTTGAATAGCAAGATATACGGGCTCTCGCACCGCGAGATCGTAATGGCGGCGTTCGTCGCTTCCGCGCATAAGGACGGCGTACCTTTGATGGATGAGATGGCGAAGTATCATAGTCTACTGACTGAAGAAGACATCATAGCAGTCAGAAAGCTCGGCTTGGTCTTGAAGATCGCGGAGAGCTTTGATAGGAGTATGAGCGGCATCATCACGGGCATCACCTGCGACGTCCTCGGTGACAGCGTCATCATGAAGACCATCACCGATTCGCATGCGGATTGCTCCCTCGAGATCAGCGACGCATTGAACTGCAAGGCGGAATTCAAGGCGGCATACGGCAAAAATCTCGAGATCTTATAATTTCGCGAAAAACGCAAAAAAAAGAAAAATGCACGATGAAAATCGTGCGTTTTTTATGAAATGCAACCGATAGTTGCGTAAAAGCAAAGCGAAAGCGGTGGATGTTCGCCGAGAAAACGGTATAATGAGAGTAGAAACAGCCAAGGAGGAACACGGCGATGGATAATAAATTTGCAGACAGATTGATCGCGCTCAGGAAGAATGCGGGGTACTCGCAGGAAGAACTCGCGGACGTTATAGGCGTATCGAGGCAGGCGGTCTCCAAATGGGAGAGATGTGAGAGCTCGCCCGATACCGATAATTTGATCGAACTCGCGCGCCTGTATCATAT
>JAFTBD010000054.1 GCA_017455385.1 Clostridia bacterium | reverse complement strand
GGAGCGTTCTCGAGGATCAACTGGCAGATGGTACCGAAAGCGACCACTTCGCCGTGGAAGTTATTCGCATGGATCTCGTGGATGATGGTGATACCGTCATGGATCGCGTGTGCCGCGGCGAGACCGCCCGACTCGAATCCGAGACCGGAGAGAAGGATATTCGTCTCGACGATCTTCTCGAATGCCTGAGTGACGGCGTGATTGTCGCAGGCGACTTTCGCCTTGTAGCCGTCGCTGATGAGGTTCTTATAACAGAGCTCCGCGAGGGCGAAAGCGGTGTGGGTGCCGTAGCCGAGCAGGGTGCCCTTCGCACGGTTCGCGCCGCAGGGGAGACCCGCATTGACGTTGGAAACGCTCTTGACGTTCGCACGCGCCTCGAAATAGGTGCTGAGCGCGTCGCCCATACCGGATACGAGGAAGCGGGAGGGCGCATTCGCGATGACGTTGAGATCGATCAAAACGACGCTCGGGCTCTGACGGAAATAAGCATAATCGTCGAACTCGTGATCATCGGTGTACAAGACCGCGCTGTGGCTGGTGGGAGCGTCGGTCGCCGCGATGGTGGGGCAGATGATGAGGGGGTTGCCCGCCGCGACGCACTTACTGGTGTCGATGGCTTTACCGCCGCCGAGACCGATGGTACAGGCACATTTATTCGCTTTCGCGACGTCTTGAAGCTTCGAGACGACGGTGCGGCTGCACTCGCCTTTGAAAACATCGCCCGCGAGCACGAACTCGATCTTATACTTCTCCGCGGTGGCGGCGAGCTTGTCCTTGACGAGACCGTAAGCAAAGGGGTCGGCGATCAGAAGGGCTTTCTTTCCGAACGTTTTAACGAAATAGCCCAAATTGAGCAATTCGTCTTCGCCTTGTACGTACTTGGTGGGGCAGATAAATGCTTTTCTCATATTTAATCTCCTTACAATGAATTTTACGGCGATGGCCGCAATGTGAGTATTCGCGGAAACCCGCTATTAAAATTCTATCATAAAAAAACGGTATGTCAATACCGATTTTGCATTTTTTTTGAAAAATAGTCTCAAAAATCAGGATTTTTCTCGCCCGACCCATAAAAAAGCGTCGATTTTCGTCCCATCCGAGAAAAATTTTTTATTTTTTCGATATGAGGGCTTTTCTCTCTTTTTCCTCGCGGGAGGTAAGCGCGACGTCGTAGAGTTCCCGTGCGAGGATCTCGGCTGTGTCTCTTGCATACGCGGGCGCGGGCAGGTGTTTCTTTATTATACGCGCGATCGCGCCGAGAAGGTTGTCGGTCGTCAGACTTTCCTGCGGCAAGACGGAGACGAGCCCCTCTTTGAGATAGTACGCGGCATTCAGCACTTGGTCGCCGCGTGACGTGCCTTTCGGCAAGGGGATGACGAGCACTTTCTTTCCGAGCGCGGTCAGCTCTCCGAGGGTGGATGCACCCCCTCTCGAGACGATGACGTCCGCCGTGGCGAAGTAATTTTCGATGTCGTCGGCATAGGGCACGGAGACGTAGGAAGTCGTCTTCATCGGCAGGGTGCCGCGTCCGCCGATATGCAGTACGTTGTATTTCGCGGTGAGGTCGGCGAGGGAAGAAGAGAGGGCGTCATTGATGGCTTTCGCGCCGAGCGATCCTCCCATAAATAGGACGACGGGTTTCGCACTCTCGAATAGGTGCATCCTCTCGCCGTGAAAGATCTTGCTGCGGATCGGTGTCGGCATCACGATCCCCTTCTTGCAGGTACCCGGGAAAGCGGTGTAGACGCGCGCGGCGAAATGCGCGGTGACTCTGTTTGCGAGACCGAGCGTGCGATCGCTCTCGTGACAGACGACGGGAAGGGAGAGGGAGCGTGCGGCGAGGACGGCGGGCATCGAGACGTAGCCGCCCTTTGAAAAGATGATATCCACATCCTTTTCCGCCAGCACCTTTTTCGCCTGTTTCGTGCCCCTGATCAGCGCTTCGGGAAGGAGAAGATTTTTCCATATCTTTCCGCGGACAAACTTCCTTGTTTCCGTCGGATAATACGGAATATTTCGCTCTTTACAGATCGCCTCTTCCATCGACTCGGAGGAGCCGAGATAGACGATCCTTTCGAAGTATTTCCCGAGTGCTTCCGCGAGAGCGATATTCGGCATGATGTGACCCGCGGTGCCGCCTCCGGTCAAAGCAATATTCATATAATTTCTCCTTTCCTCCTGCAGAATAAATATATTTCTAATGTATTTAAAGTATATGCTTGATTTTTTTATATTAGTATTGTATAATATCATTAATGAAAAACTTTTTTTCATAATCTTATTCAGGAGGTTACCGATGAAAGAGTTTACTTTGAGTACTTTCGACAACACGGATATCGCTTGTTATCTCTGGGATGACGTGGCTGATCCCATTGCTGTCGTTCAGATAGCTCACGGTATGGGTGAGCATTGCGGAAGATATGACGATTTCGCGAAATTTTTGAATGCAAACGGATATATGGTCATCGCCGAGGATCATCGCGGTCACGGGAAGACTTCGGGATATGACAATAGGGGTATCGTAGAGGGTGACAGCTATAATGACACCGTCTCCGATATGATCGCTCTGACGAACTATGCGGAGAAGAAATATAAGCTCCCCGTCGTCCTTTTCGGACACAGTTACGGCAGTTTCCTCACGCAGGCTTATATCGAGCGTAACGGCGAGAATATCGTTGGTGCGATCCTCTCCGGCTCCGCTTATATGAATACCGGTCTCGTTGCTTTCGGTAGGTTTATCGCGAAGGTCCAAGAACTGTTCTTCGGACCGAAAAAGCCCGCGAATCTCATCGCGAAGCTGTCTTTCGGCGCGTATGACAAGCAGTTCAAGAGCGAGAATCAGCCTTTTGCCTGGCTGACGCGTGACGTCGAAGTGGTGAAAAAGTACATCGCCGACGAGTTCTGCGGCGCGGCTTATACGATGTCCATCGGCTTCCAGAAGAGTTTCTTCTGCGGTCTCAAAACGGTCTACACCGAGGAGGCTTTGGAGTCCATTCCCAAGACCCTTCCGATCATGGTCGCGAGCGGAGACAAGGACCCTGTGGGCAGCAATGGCGCGATGGTGTCGAGGCTGTATGAAGAGTATAAGTCTCGCGGCATTGAGGATCTCACGATCAAGCTCTATCCCGATGCTCGTCACGAGATACTGAATGAGCTCAATAAAGACGAGGTCTATGCCGACTTCCTCGCCTTCATCAAGAGAGTTACGGTCAAAGAAGCCTAACAAGTTTAATATTCAACAAGTGCAATAGTTTTTCGACGCAAAAGAGTATCCGAGAACGGGAAATGCCGTCCTCCGACTCTTTTTTTACTCCAAATTGGAGTAACTCAGAGCCTGCAAATGTAATGGCACGAAATAGTCTCATCTTTCGATAATCGTGCTAAAATGACAATAGGGGATAAAAAATGCGTCCAGTTGCTTGCCACTATTTCGCGGCAAGTGATATAATCATAGTCGCAAAAATATTATTTTTTTGAGGAGGTAACTATTGGATATGAAGATCAGACCCTTATTCGATAGGATCGTTATCAAGCAAGTCGAAGAGAAGCTCACCACAGCGTCCGGCATCGTGCTTCCGGATTCCGCGAAGGAGAAGCCCCAGATGGCGGAAGTCATCGCGGTCGGTCCCGGCGGCATCGTGGACGGCAAGGAGATCCAGATGCAGGTGAAAGTCGGCGACACCATTTTATACAGCAAATACGCCGGCAGTGATTTCAAGATCGACGGCGAAGAGCTCACCGTGCTCCGTCAGAGCGACGTGCTCGCCGTTGTGGAAAAGTAAGGAGGCATTGAAGTATGGCTAAGCAATTCAAATACGGTCAGGAAGCAAGAAAGGCGCTCGAGGCGGGCGTGAACGTTCTCGCCGACACCGTCAAGATCACATTGGGACCCAAGGGCAGAAACGTCGTATTGGATAAAAAGTACGGCGCTCCGCTCATCACGAATGACGGCGTCACCATCGCGAAAGAGGTCGAGCTCAAAGATCCTTTCGAGAATATGGGCGCTCAGCTCATCAAGGAAGTTTCTGTCAAGACGAATGACATCGCAGGTGACGGCACGACCACCGCTGCGCTTTTAGCGCAGGCTATCGTCCGCGAAGGCGTCAAGAACGTCGCCGCAGGCGCGAACCCCATCATTTTGAAGAAAGGCATCCACAAGATGACCGAGGCGGCTGTCGAGGCTCTCCGCGCTCTCTCCGTCCCCATTTCCGGTAAGACGAATATCGCGCAGGTCGCGAGCATTTCCGCTGAGGACGACACCATCGGCGAGCTCATCAGCGACGCGATGGAGAAGGTCGGCACGGACGGCGTCATCACCATCGACGAGGGCAAGACCATGAAGACCGAGCTCTCCGTCGTGGAAGGTATGCAGTTCGACCGCGGCTATGCATCCCCGTACCTTGTCACCGATCCCGACAAGATGCAGGCGATCCTCGACGATCCCTATATCCTCATCACGGATAAGAAAATTTCCAACGTGCAGGAGATCCTTCCCGCCATCGAACTCGTGTATAAAGCGGGCGCGAAGCTCCTCATCATCGCGGAAGACATCGAGGGCGAGGCGCTCAGCACCATCATCCTCAATAAGCTCAAAGGCGTCTTCAACTGCGTAGCCGTCAAGGCTCCCGCATTCGGTGACAGGAGAAAGGCGATCCTTGAGGACATCGCCATCCTCACCGGCGGACAGGTCATCACGGACGATCTCGGACTCGACCTCAAGACCGTGGATCTCTCGATGTTCGGTCGTGCCCGTCAGGTCAAGGTGGATAAGGACAATACCACCATCGTCGGAGGTGCAGGTTCGCAGGACGTCATCAAGGCGCGCGTCACCTCCATCAAGGCGCAGATCGCGGAGACCACCAGCGACTACGATCGCGAGAAGCTCCAAGAGCGTGTGGCGAAGCTGTCGGGCGGCGTAGCCGTCATCGGCGTCGGTGCCGCTACCGAAGTGGAGATGAAAGAGAAGAAGCTCCGCATCGAAGATGCGCTTGCCGCGACGAGAGCGGCTGTGGAAGAGGGCATCGTCCCCGGCGGCGGTGTGGCGCTCCTCTCCATCATTCCTTCCTTGCAGGGCGTGCTCGACAAGCTGTCGGGTGACGAGAAGACGGGCGCGGCGATCGTGCTCCGTGCGCTCGAAGAGCCTGTCAGACAGATCGCGGTCAATGCCGGCAAAGAGGGCAGCGTCGTCGCGAATGCCGTGCTGGAAGGCATCAAGAATAACCGTAATTACGGTTATGACGCCCTGAACGACGAGTATTGCGATATGGTCCAGAAGGGTATCCTCGATCCGACCAAGGTCACGAGGACGGCGCTCCAGAATGCGACGAGCGTGGCGGCTACCTTGCTGACCACCGAAGCGCTCGTGGCGGACATCCCCGAGCCTCCCACACCGGTCGCACCGCAGGGCGGTATGGACGGTATGTACTAAGCCGAAAAAAATATGGCGTGCTTG
>JAFTBD010000053.1 GCA_017455385.1 Clostridia bacterium | reverse complement strand
GTGGACGGCGGCAAGATGAGCAAGAGCCTCGGCAACGTCTACACCGTCTCCGACCTCGAGAAGAAGGGGTATCTCCCTCTCGATTTCCGCTATTTCTGCCTCAACGCGCATTACCGCAAAAAGCTGAACTTCACCTTTGAGGGAATGGACGCGGCGCATACCTCTTACGAGCGCCTCAGAAACGCCCTCTACGCGCACAAGATGAGCGCCGAGCCGACCGATCCCGCCGTGATCGCCGACCTCGCGAAGAGGTTCAGGGACGCCGTGGAGGACGATATGAATATCCCCTTCGCTTTGGGCGTGCTGTGGGAGGCGGTCAAGCTCCCGAAGAGCAAGGATATCTACAAGCTCGCGCTGGACTTCGACAAGGTGCTGGGTCTCTCCCTCGACAAGGTGACCGCCCCCGCTCCCGAGAAGATCGACGTGCCCGAGGACGTCGCCGCCCTCGCCGAGGCACGCTTCTCCGCCAAGAAGGAAAAGAACTGGGCGGAAGCGGATCGCCTCCGCGCGGCTATCCTTGAGAAGGGATATGCGATAAAGGATACGAAAGAGGGATACGTCATAGAAAAGGCATAACAGATGAGATATTTGCCGACCGCATGGCATTCATGCGGTCGGCATTTTTATTTGTCCGGAGTCGATACTCTTTTCGAAATGTGCGTATGCTGCTGTAATGAGAGCTGATAATTCGGATGAGGTGAAGATGTGCAAATAGCGAAAATCGTAAGAGAAAAACGGAAACAGGACCGCAAGACAAAGGTGTTCACGCGGTAGCAAGTCGCCGCGATGCTCGGGAAGTATCAGCCCGACTATTCGGAGTATGAGACGGGCAAGATCGAGCTCGACTACGCCAAGATCGTCTTTCTCTGCGAAAAGCTCGACGTCACCCCCAATGACCTCTTCGGATGGAAGTGACCTGAAAATCTCGTTTGATAGCTCCGGAATATGCGCGCATGCGCGTTTGACAAATCCGAAGACATATGATACAATGCTTCGCATACAGAGAAGGAGACTTTTATCCTTTCTTATCAAAAAGGAGAATGAAATGAAAAGACGTCATATATTTTTGATAGCGGTTTTGACGTTGGTCGTGTTCGCTGCGACGATATTCGCTGCGTGCGACGAGCTCTCGCGTGAGACGAATGGCGCGCAGAATGCAGTCATTCCTTCCAATACGGATACGTTGAGCGAGGACCCGGGCGCCTCGGGCGGCACAGATGCCGATCCGGCTTCGCAGAATGACGATGAGGCGGATGGGGGCTCTGTCGTAGAGACGGGGTTCACCCTTTCTGCGACGGTGTCGGAGTCCTCTCCGCTCGCGATCTCATGGGATAGAGAGACGCTTGCCACCTCCCTTTCCTCTTCTGTCGGGCTGAATGGTTTGAACATATTGATCCCGAGCAATTCCTCGGTGGGAACGTCTTTCGGAGAGATTGTTTATCAAGAGGTGTACTGCTATCCCGCAAATGGGGAACTTGTCTTCCGCGATCCCGAGAGCCTCTCGCCCTATATCTTCGATAGGGAGGAGAAGACCTCCTTCTTGCTATCCAATCGGTCTCAAGGCAGTCAAGTCTCGAATCTAAGGGTTCAAGCCGCGTTTGAATGCGAATCGGGCGGCGAGCGCGCGCTTTCTGCTCTTCGCGTAGGGATATTCAAGAAGAATAATAGCGGTAACTTTACATTGCAAGGGGTCTTGGCTCCTACTCCCGCCGAGGATAACGTTGCTTATGGCACAGTCACGAGTGGTGCGAGCGTGAATACGATCTCGATGGGGCGCTCCGTCCGAGAGGTCTCGCTCGGGAGCGTCTCGTCGCAAGGGGAGGTCGAGTGTATGGTCGTGGTTTGGCTGGATGCCGCCGCGTACGATGATATGGCGGTGAAGAAAGCGATGAGAGTATCGTTGCTCTTTGTGGCATAGTTTTCAACCAAATAAAAAACCCCGTTCGAGAGGTGAGATGCAATTCACTCGGGCGGGGTTTTTATAAGAAAAAAAGCACGGCGGTGGATCGCCGTGCTTTCGTATATTATGTTAGGCTTATTCTTCGTAGTCGCCGTCAGTGCAGTGCACGATGGGATCGGAGTAGAAGGCGCCGTCCTTGGAGATCGATTTCCATTCGCTGATCGTGCCGGTGTAGTTGATAGTCTTCAAGTGGTGGCAACCGTAGAAGGCGAAATATTGAATGGTCGTGACGGTCTTCGGGATGGAGATCTCGGTCAGCGCATCGCAGTCGTAGAAGGCGGAGAGGCTGATCTGCGTGATGGATGCGGGGAGGACGACCGAAGTGATGGTCTTGTAACCTTTGAAGGCGTGATTCTGTATCACGGTGACCTGCTTTTCCTCATAGATAGAGGGGATCACGACGTTTGCAGGGAGATTGCTTCTATTTCCCGATACCTTGCATCGTGCCGTCGCCGACTTCACTGAAATAGAAGTATTCGGCGGGAGTTGTAGCTTCGCTATCGTAATTGGAAGGCTCAGCCGTGCCGTTTTCCTTAGAGCAAGCGGGGAGGATCACGAGGCAAATGGCGAGAATGCAGATGAGTGTAATGATCAAGACTCTTTTCATAGTAGTCTCCTTTATTATTTGACCATATCGTTATAGGAATACTTTTCTATAGCCAAGCCGAAGAGGGGACTTTTAGCTCAGATCAGCGGAGATAGAGAAGGTTGGCTATTCTGCCGCCATCTCTCGCTCGATCCAGGCGATCAAGAGATCCGCGACTTTCTCCTGTTGCCGAGGAGTGAGAGGGATATATTTCGGGACGTGATACCACTTATTCATACAGCCGCGACAGCAGCAGGCGCAGGCGTGTTGCGCGATAAAGACGGGGTGTCCGCGCATGGGCGTTTGCTTGCCGTCGTTCGGGATATGGGCGGGCGCGAGCCTCGTCGAGATAAACTCCATAGCGTGCTCGCGCAGAGTGGAGAGTCCGACCTTGCGGACGTATGCTCTCTCCTTTTCTCCGAGATGAAAGCGGGATCGAAAGGGGGATCTCGCGAGTTTTGCGAAGGCTTCTTCGGTGGTCATTCTTAGGGACTCTTAGGGACTCACCACTTGTTATAGACGCGCTCGGCGAACCCGACTGCGCCCGATAGGGTGATGGTCTCGCCGCTTAAGAGGGACACCGTGCCGTCGAACTTGCCGAAGACTTGGTTTTGGTCGGAGGCGAGCATCAGGACGCTCATCTTCGCCGCGCGGTTCAGGATTGGCGTAAAGGTGAGGTCCAGTCTGCCGTCCGCAGAGGCCACGCGCCACGGCGCGAGGTAGTCGTATTCTCCCGCATCGCCCTTCGGGATCTCGAAGGTCACGTCCTCGAGTTTGTCCGCCACTCCGTCCACGAATAGCATATTTTCCGTCGCCGCCGAAGTGTCACCGAAGCCGTAGCCGAGATTAAAGCCGAACTTTCTGCCGTCAGCGAGCACCGTCGACAGGCTGCTCCAGTACCAAGTGTTTTTGTAGGTCCACACGCCGCGTCCCCAGTCGAGGAGCCCCATATCTTTGGGGTCTGCGCCGAGGGTATAGCTGCGTTCGCCCATCTGGACGTAGCCCGTCGCGTGCATACAGTTGATCTTTTGGTTGTAGTAGAAGTGCCCTTTCTTGGCGAAGGGGTCGCGATGCACATCCTGTCGCGGGGCATATCGGTCAGCTTCACGTCGACGATCAAGGGCATCTCGCCCGAAAAGTCGTGATACAGACATCGCAGGCGGCGCTCGCCTTCCGACACGCGAAAGCTCATCTCGACCTTTTTGCTCGTGTAGGACGTTTCTCCCGCGTCCGCCGAAGGGGGCAGGGCGAGTTTGCCGTGGGTGAGGGGCAGGATCTTGCTCTTCGTCTCTTGGAATCCGTCGGTGAAATCGAGCAGGGAGGCGGAGATCAGCCCCATATAGCTGTTGTCCGCGATCGTCAGCGCGACGCCGAACTTCTCGTTGCCGAAATAATAGTAGTCCCATTCCTTGATGCGCAGGGAGGATGCGCGGACGTCGGCGCGCTCGTAGTCCCACGCCTCGAAGGTGGAGTAGCCGGGCGAGGAGAGTTCGCCCTTTTCGGTGAGTAGGTTGCGCCTCGAATCAATAAACCGTTGCATATCGTCCTCCGAAACCTGCCCTGCAGGTCACTCTTATCTTACTATACGCGCGAGGAACGTGTCAATACGGCAGAAAGGGACGCAATGGTTTAATGCGGAATATGTAATTGCAGACGCCGAAGGCGGGAGCAATTTTGAGAGAATGCGGGCATTTTTTAATTAGGAATTATGAATTAGGAATTAGGAATTGCGGGTCGCTACGCTCCGCGAGAGTGGAGTGTGGAGAGTGGAGAGTGGAGCGAAGGGTCACTTCGTTCCGAATGAGCTTCTACTCTATCCTAATTATCGTAGCGGAGATGGGCTGCGGAGCGAATGGCGCTTGCAAGCGTAGCGCGCAAGGGCAACGCGAACGAGCCTATGAACGCTACGATCAAGCGCGAAGAAAACATCAGTTTTCGAGCGAGGCAAGGCAGTCCCGAG
>JAFTBD010000052.1 GCA_017455385.1 Clostridia bacterium | reverse complement strand
GGTCCCGTGCGCTTCGTCCACGATATAGAGCGCGAAGTCTTCGCCCTCTTCATCCACCGTGAAAGAGGAGCTCGTCAGGATGGAATCGGTCATACTGCCCGCAACGGTACAGTCGCCGCCCTCGAGCATCAAGCGAACGTTCACGGAAGTAAGGGTGACGTCCGTCACGGAGTTGAAGAGCAAATAGTCCTCGAACGCCGCGTTCTCTATCGTCAGATCGGTGACGGAGCCGCCCGTCATATTGCCGAAGATACCGCCCGCCGCAACAGTCGGAGAAACGAGGATGACCCCCGTACAATCGATAACAGCGGCATAGGACGCGGTGATGGTCGGGAAGACGACCTCCTCGTACGTCCCCGCCTCGAATCTGAAATGCGCAAGAGTCCCGTTCGCCGCATAGTAATCATTCGCGAAACGGGGCACGTGTTTGAAATTCACGAGATCGGTGACCACATAGGGATCGACGTCGCTGCCCGTGCCCGTGAAAGGCTCGAAAACGTTTATGACGTAAGGCAAGATATAGACGACTTTGCCGCCCGACAAATAGCCGCGCAGCTCGCCTTCCCCGTTGTTCGTCAAGGTGACGATACCGTCTTTTATGAGCATTTTACGGCTCTGATCCACCCACACGACGGCAGGCACTTCGGAGGCGAAACTCCGATACGAAGCCTCCGCGTAGAGGTCGAGCCCGTCCGTGATCTCGGTGGCAGTCAAAGTTTTCGCGAGAATGTCGGACTGCGACCCGACAGACCCGAGCTCGGTCAGATAAGGATATGCGGTCTCGGTGAGCGTCCAAGTCTCACGATCCAGTGTGTCCGCGAGCGACTTCACGTCCGCAGCGTAGGCAAGCGTCTTATAGACGGGAGCGAGAGCGTCGCCCGTATTTTGAACGGGTACGGAGCGGAGCGAAGCCTCGATGATAAGACCGACGGCGGAAGTCCCCACCGCCCTGTAGGCGACGGAATAGTCGGCGATGCCGCCGAAATATGTATTCGTGAGTTTCAAGTCTGTCGCGCTGTAAATAAGACCCGCGCCCGTTCTCGAGATGGAGTAGCTGTCCTCGATGTCGGTCTTCTCCGCGACGTAGATAAGTCCCGCGCCGCCCGTCATCGTGAGACAAGTCGCGCACTTCTTGACAGTCGAACGTACGGAACCCTCGCCGAGCGCCGAATTCCCGACCAGACCACCCGCATTCGCGGCTGAGATCGACCCTTTTGCCGAGCACAGCGTCAAACAGCCGCCACGCATCTTCGCCGCGATGCCGCCGAAGACGTCAGAGGGAACGGTGCTCGAGAAAGCCACCTGCGTACGCGCGCCGAAGAGTTCGCCCGAAAGCTCCGCTACGGCGCCGCCCACATAGGCGGTACCCGCACCGTTACGTTCCGAGAGCGTAAATCCGATATTCGTATCCGTCATGGTGACGGTATTCGCAGTCGTGCAGATCGCACCGCCGACTTTCGCCGTGCCGTTCTCGGGAAGGTTCAAAGAGAGGCGGATATCCGTCGAAAGCTTATTGACCGTGAGCTTGCCCGCCGTAGCCGCGATACCGCCGATAACGGTATTCCCGCCGACCGTCATCGTGACGGGAGCGGAAGCGGTGCCGAAAGTGAATCCGTCTATCAGTCCGTCCACGCTGCCGAAAGCGCCGCCGATCTCGGAATTCACCGCGGTGCAAACAAGCGTGAATCCGAACGTGCCCGAACGGAGCGACCCGCCCGCCGTCTTCGCCACCGAGGCGAAAGACGCCGTATAGAATCGACCGATCGTAAACGTCGTTTTCTCTATTTGGATACCGGAAGCACTGCTGAGAGCGTCCGACATACCGCAAAGCTCCGCAGAGCCGCCGACGTCCGTTAGAGGCGACACGATGAAGGTAACCTCGGACAGTTTCGCCGACAAGGTAGATGCATTCGCCGCCACGCCATACACTCTCGCTTGATCCGAGACGAGCGTGATCGTCGCTTTCGACAAGGTCAGACGGGAACCCTCCCCGATCTCATCCGCGATACCGGACACCCGCACGTTGCCTCGTGCCGTCAAGTCCACGCGGCTCTCTACATTCGTTAGCCCGTATGCACGCCCGACTGCGCCCGCGATCTCGCCCTCCCCCGTGAAAGAGATCGAGCCGTCCACGAGTAGGTTCTCAACGGTGGCATTCATCATCTCCGCCGCAAAGCCCGCCACCTGTCCCATTCCGTTCGCGACGATATTCGCCGTGACGACGGCTTTCTCGGTGAGAGCCAGTGATTCCGCATACGCAATGGCGCCGCCGATACGCATATCATCCGAAATGACGGTAAAGTCGACCGTCAGGGAAACGATACGTCCTCCGAGCGTCTGCGTCGCATCAGCCACGCCGCCGAAGGAGACTTTGCCCGCGTGGAAGTCACCCGTCACGGTGAGTCCGTCCACGTCCACGGTGCCATCCGTGCCGCCGAATACGCCGCTGACGGAGATCTCCTCGCAATCCGAAGCGGAGAGCGAGAGACTGCCGCGCGCAGCGACCGTCGCCGTCGAATCCTGTGCCGCACCGACGATGACGCCGTTCGTCACGTTCGAAAGAGAGAGGCTCGCGCCCTCTGTAAAGGTAATGTCCGCACCCGCGCCCTCGATGACGCCGCCCGAGAGCAAAGCGTTAGCGCCCGATGCGGTGATACTGCCCGCATAAGATGCCGTGACGGGGATAACCGCTCGAATGGCGAGAGCCGCACTCTGTACGCTCGGGGAAGCGAGCGTGAAAGATCCCGCAAAGCTCACGCCCGAGAGGGTGAGACCCGTTTCGATCTCCCCTGCGATACCTGCGGCGATCACCACTTCGGTCGTCGCACAATCGAGCGTCAAGGCGCAAGTCGTATCCATCACGGTACCGGACGCTCCGCCCAGGATGCCGTATATCTCCGCGCGTCTGCTGTCCGTGACCGTCAGGTTGCCGCCCACACTTACGGAAGAGACTGAGACATTCTCTTTCGCCACGCCGTAATAGTAGAGATCATTCGCATTCCGCACCGTCGTAACGCCCGTGAGCGTACCGCCCGAAACAGCTGTGCGTCCCGCGATCGTGACGCCGTAGAGCGCCGCGGTCGTCGAAGTAACGTTGATCGCGAGCGCAAGAGAAGGATCCGTCAAGGTGCATTCCCCTTCTCGGGAAACGCCGCCGTAAGTAAGATCTTTGACCGTCAGCGTGAGGGTGCCGCCGGTGGAAAACGACGTGACTTCGCCGCCGAGCTTATAAGCAAGAGCAGCCACGGTGGTCCTCTGCGACGAGGAGACGGCCATCCCGTCCGAGACGAGGGCAAATCCTTCAAGGATCGAATCGGACACCTCGTAGGCGACGAGGCCGAAAGCGCTCTCTTTCGTGAGCGTAGTCGCACCGGAGAGCTTCACTGTGACGTTCTTCAAGGCGGCGGTCTTGATCTTTTTCGCAAAAAGCCCGCGCCCCTCGAAGGTGAATCCGTACAGACGTATCTCGAAGGTAACGTCAGCGATCTCGGGAACGTGCCCCGCTTCCTCGACATTCGAGCCCTCGATGGTGTCGAAGAGACCCGTGCTCGAGACGATATTTTTCAGCACGGCGTTATTGCCGATGATATGACCCGTGAAATTGATCCGAGAGAGCGCGGAAGTGTCGACGTCCTTGAAGTCGTACTCCGCCTCGGTGAGGACGTAATAGGCGGTGGGATCCGATCTCAGCATCGTGACGAATTCTTCCGCAGTGCCGATACGATAAGGCTTCATCATCGTGCCCGACTTCCCATCCGTCTTGACGTAGACGATCTCCTCCGAGAGATAAGAATCCGCATAATATCTCGAGGGCGCATTCGCTCTGAGCGTGAGGACGTAGCGCCCATCCGTTTCGATATAATTCGACAAGTCAATGGCGCTGAGTGACACCGACACCTGTCCGACGGATACGCCGTCCGCAAAGAGCTCGTAACTCGCGGCATTCTGGACGGAGAGGAAACTGAGCATCCCGGAAGTCACCTGTAATCCGCTCGGTGTATCGAGACGGAGCGGCAAAGTGACGTATAATTCCTCACTGAAGAGTGCGTTATCTTTATTCGCCGCCACTTTGAAAACGTGCTCGCCCGACGTGAAGGTAGGCTCGTAGCGCGTCCACGCCGTACGGATGATCTCCCCGTCGACCGACAAGAGGTATTCTTCCGTATCCTTCAACTCGTCCCATTTCACACCGCCGGGGAATATCGTCAGCGCGGCAGGCGCATCGACGGCTTCGACGTCGCTTGCCAAGATGATCTCAGCGGAATAGGGAGAGACGAGGAATCGCGCCTTATCGGAATAAGCGGAAACGGACAGCCGTCCGCCCGCATCGAGGAGCTCAAAGACCTTGAGGACAGTCGGATCCTCCGAAGTGCGCAAGAGCGTGATATCGGTATCCGTCACCGTGAATTCGATTTTCTCCTCCCCTTTCAGGACGCTTACCGCGTACCCCGTGGCATTCGTGACCGGCACCAAGCTGATGACGCAATGCTCATCGTTGAGGGTGGCAAGACGAATGACGGGAGTGTCGAGTCTCTCGACGGGGACGCCTCCGACTCCCAGCGTGAAAGGAACCTCGGCAGAAGCCACCGAGCCCGCGAGGTACTGTCCGTCCCCCACCGCATTCACTTTCGCGGAATGTTCGCCGACGGGAAGCCCCGACGGGAGCGCGATCCGCTCGGCGGACGCGGAATAAGTATTGCCGTCTATCGTCAGGCGATAGTTCGTGGCATATTTGCATTTATCCCACACGAAATAGTAATAGCCGCTGTCCTCCACGAGGCTGAGCCCCGTCACCGCAGGCTCCGCGATGGGGAACGTGATACCCTCGGAGAAAGCTGAATAATCATAAAGCCCATCATTGCTCGCGAGGCGCATCGTGTAGGTGGTCGTCCCGACGAAAACGGGAGAATAAGCCATCACGGGCAAAGAAGAGTCCGCGTCGATCTCGGTCACCATCACGTCGTCTTTATAGATCTGATAACGAACAGAAGTCGAAGAGTATTTATTATCCCACAATATCTGCTTCTTGACGGGATCGAAACGAATGGACTCCGAGGAAAGTTTCAGAAGCTTCGCCTTGCCGCTCGTGATCGTGGCTTTCATCTCGCTCTTCTGGCTGGAATAATAGGTGACGCCGTCACCGATGGTCTGCATACGGATGATGTATTCGCCGTCCGAGGGGAACGTGAGATCGTAGTATGTGGTATTCTTCCCGAGCTCGATGGTCTGATCGTTGAAAAAGATCCTGTAACCGCTGTTCCCGAGGACGTTATTCCACATCAAACGGGTGGCGCTGATACGCATGGACGGTGCGGCAAGCACCTTGAGAGCGGCTTTGTTCTCGGATGCGCGCGTATAAGAAACGGCGACGCTCTTCGCACTCTCCCCGTCCGCCGTAACAGCGGAAACGGTCAATGTGTGCGGAATGGAATCATACAGCTCGATGGTGTACTGCGGCTCGTATACGATGATGACATTTTCGTCATCCACCGTCACGTGATATTCGATGGCATTCGGCACCTCGTCCCAGACGAGGATATCCCCTTTCACCACCACACCGGTCGGCACGGGCACGACAACAGGCGCCTTGCAGGCAAACGCTCCGCCCGCAAGAACGACCAATAGGATCAATACCAATATTGGAAATAATTTGGTTCGCATACGCACCTCACAAAATACATTCTACCATACGACGCGCGTGTAAACAATAAACTTAACATTTTTTAATAATTCTTTTTGCCCGCTCGCTCACCCGCACACGGACGTAAGATCGGGCGCCGAGACGCGCGATCGATAAAACGCGATATTTCTCGGTTTATCCGAATATTACAAGAAAAAATTCGTGCCGCATCAGGCAAAGAAAAGCGCCGTTTTAACAGACGAAAGCCGCTCGGCATATAGTACAGTATCAAAAAAATCGGAGGAACTTATGGAAGAAACGGAAAGAACCAACGGCGCTCCCGCCATCATCAACATACATAAAGCCACCCTATGTAACGACTGGTACAGACGCGAGATCTGGACGGGAAAGCACCTGCAGATCACCGTGATGTGCATCCCCGCAGGGGGCGAGATCGGACTGGAAGTGCATGAAGACCTCGACCAATTCCTGCGTGTGGAATACGGCGTCGGCTCTGTCTATGTCGGCACCGAGAAGAAGAACGTATCCTATCTCGGAGAGGCGGACGCATCCTCGGCGATCGTGATCCCCGCAGGCACCTATCATAACGTCCTGAACAGGCGAAACGTCCCTCTCAAACTCTACTCCGTCTATGCCCCGCCCAAGCACCCCGTCGGCACCGCGCAAAGGACGAAATTCGATGCCGACCTCGAAGAAAACGAATAAACTCGCATTTTTTTCGTTCCCCTGTTGATAAAATAGTCAAAAATATGATATTATAAAGAAGGTCTATGAGATCAACGGGAGGTTACTATGAAATACGTTATCAAAAACAAGATCTTTTCCATCGGCGGCGGCAGCACCGTGAAGGACGAAGCCGGCAACGACCTCTTCTACGTAAAAGGCAAACTTCTCACCTTCACGAAGAAGAAATACATCCGCACCCTCGGCAAAGACGTTCTCTATTCGGTACGGAATAAGTTCTTTTTCTTCTTACTTCCGAAGGTCTATCTGATGGACGCGACGGGCAAGAAGATACTGATGATCAAGAAAAAGTCCTTCTTCTCTTTCAGGCAGAACTTCGAGATCATTATGATGGACGAAGGCACCGGACACAATTATTCCATCCAAGGCGACTACATCGGCAGACACTACGACATCCTGGATAACGGAGTGCCCGTAGCGCATGTCAGAAGGAATTTCAACCTCATCAAGGACTCTTTCTGGCTCGAGACCGATCTCACCGACAATGCGGCATTCTATATCGCTTTCGTCATCGCGCTGGATAATTACTACGACAATGTCGCGAACCAAGAGACCTGATACAAGTCTCGCCCCTCATTTGAGGGGCTTTTTTATACCCGCACTCCCCTGTCAAAACCCTTGAAGGAGACAACTATGTTTCGCGAATTAACCCGTATCAAGCAGAAAATCCCAGAGAGTGAATGCATCGAATTATTGATAAAAGAAACGCGCGGTGTCCTCTCTATGGCGGGTGAAGACGGTTATCCTTACGCCATCCCGCTCAACCATTGCTATGACCCCGCAAGCGGCAAGGTTTATTTCCATTGCGGCAAAATCGGCTACAAGACCGACCTCCTCCGTCAAAATGATAAAGTATGCTACGTCGTGACGGAAAACGGCGTTCGACAGGAAGGCGAATGGTGGCTGACAGTCAGGAGCATCGTGGTCTTCGGGCGCATCGAGATGACGGAAGACCTCGCGGAGATAGAAAGGATCTCAGAGCTTCTCTCGTCGAAATTCACGACCGACGCAGCGTACATTCGAGATGAGATCGAGAAATACGCCGCTTCCACTCTCCTCCTGAAGATGAGCATCGACCACATCAGCGGGAAACGAGTGAAGGAAAAGTAGATCGTATCGAGCTAAAGAAAAGAGAGACAGACTTTTGCCTGTCTCTCCTTTTCGCTTGTAAAGTCGCGGCTTACACCCCTTGCTCTTTGAAGAAGGTGTCGAGCTCGCCTTGATTGAGGCTCTTCTTATCGTCCAAGAGGTCGGTCAGCGCTTCCAAGACGGCACGATTATCCTTGACGAGCCGGATGGTGCGTGCGTATTGCTCCTGCATCAACGCCTCGAAGTCCTCGTTCGTGCCTTTGGCATAGAGTTTCGTGCCCATCGCGAACTCGTTGATGGCGAGCTTCACGAGATATCTCGCATGCGCGAGATCGGACGACGCTCCGCTATTCAATCCGAGATCCGTTCCGTAGACTTCGAGCTCCGCCACACGACCCGCCAAGGAGATACACACCTTATCCATCAGATCCTTGAAAGAGTAAGTGCTCTTCTTGTCATCATGGGAATGTTCCATAAATCCGCCGAAATCCCCTCTCGAGACGATGGTGAGGAAAGCGGGCGTCTCGCCGAGAAGACGAGCGACGAGCGCGTGTCCCGACTCGTGGCAAGCCGTCTGCTTACGATCCGACGCTTTCATCTCATTGACGTCGCCGAAGCGGAAAGAATCCAAGGCATCCATGAGCGCCGCGGGGGTCGGCTCTTTGTCTTCACAGCTGCGGAGGAATATCTCGAGCATATTGGCGAGATCCGCATTGCTGAGACCGGAGCTACGCTCCGCGAGGTTCTTCACGATCGCCTCGTGGTTCTCTCCGAAATGCACGCTGTGGCGAGCGAGCTCTTTCAGCAGGAGCTCATTCCTCTCATCGGTATTGGGAAGGTCGACATATATCTTCCTGTCAAAACGACGAACGAAAGCGGGATCCAAGACGCGCGCCTGTCCGGAAATGCCGTAATTCGTGGCGGCGAGGACGAAGACGGGACGACTGTCATCGGTGACGAATCCGTCCATCTCCGCGATAAATGCGTTCAGAACGTCCTCATTATGGATGCTGCCGCTTTCACCGGTACGCATACGTCCGATGGCATCCACCTCGTCGATGAAGATGATCGCGGGCGCATATTTTCTCGCACGTTGGAAAATATCGCGCACGTTCCTCTCACTCTCTCCCACGTATTTATTGAAGAAAGCGGTCGCCGTGGTGGGGATGAATGCCGCGTTTGCCTCATTTGCGAGGGCTTTCGCGAGCATGGTCTTGCCCGTTCCCGGCGGTCCGTAGAGGAGCACGCCGCGCGGGATCTTCTTCCCTTTGGCGATCATCGCACGGGGATTCTCGACGAACTTGCAGAAGTCGACGAGGGCTTCTTTTGCCTTCTTGCAACCGATGACGTCGCTGAATTTGACGCCGTTTCTCTCGTTGCCGCCGAAGAGGATATTCCCGTCGCCGGACGAGGGGTTATAGGTGATCGACATATTGTCGAAAGCCACGAGGACTTTCGAATTGTCGACGTTATACTGCGAGCAGTTATATGTCAGCATCTTTCCCGAGCGCCCGAGATTGAAGGTGCTGTTATTGACGAGTGCGCTGAAAGACAAGCTCTTGATCTTATCGCCGGACGCGGCGGGATCCTCGGGATCGAGCGCGACAACGCCTCTGCCGCCCTTCGCGATGAGCGAAGAGAACGCCTCGTCACCGTGACCGCGCACGTCCAAAAGGAAGATGGGCATATTGGGATAATAGGACTTCATATACTCGAAGAGGTCGATACCTTCCGCATCGATATCTTCGATATCATTCGGTTTTCTATCCATCGGACGGCTACCTGCCGCAGGATCCAATAAGACGAAGTCGACGAGACCTCTCACGCGGCGCTTGAACTCATCCGCGTCGCTGACGAACTCATACTTCGTATTACATTGGGTGCCGAATTGATCCATCGCGGCGCCGACCTTATCGATGAGATATTGATCCGCGAAGACGAGGACGTGGGTGACGTCGTGACCGGTGAAGAGCGCCTGCACGTCTTTGCCACACTGTTCCGGCTCGACAGAGATCTCGATCTCTTTGAGCTCATCGACGTCCTTCCCCGCCATCTTGAACATTTGCATCACGACGTCCAATACTTCCTTGACGAGAACATTCTTCGCCGTGCCGCGGAGCGTCCTCGCATCCGCGATCCCGCCCGTCGAATACAAGACGAGAGCCGAGAGCTTCTCGGGGTCGTAGGTGACGTCCACGTTGGAAGAATGCTTGAAATGATCCAGCTGCTCCGCGATCTCATCCCGCACGATCTGCATCAAGGCGTAAGGCTCCAAATGATTGAAAAGGATCACGTGCCCATTGGCGAAACGCGTCGTGATACACTCCGGGAAAGCCGGCTCGTGCGAGCCCGGCAAAGTATCGGTGCGCAGCGCGTCCAAAATGGTGCGACGCGACACGCCCGAGAGATCCACGACAGTGGGATCGCTGTAAAGGCTGGCGCCCGCATTCGTCGTGAGGAAGATGATGGTGTCCTTAAAAGACACTTCCGAATTGGAGGGGTTGTCTCTCAACCTGCCCGCATCCAGTATCTGCAAGAAGAGATGGATGGTATTGATATGCGCCTTCTCGATCTCATCAAAGATGAGGATACCATTCGGATTCTTCTGCACGAAGGAAGTCACGATGGCGGGTTGCGAATGCTCGCCGTTGAACTTCCCGTTCGAGAAGTAATCCGCGAATTCGCTCATATCGATCACGGTGTAGGGTCTGCCGAGGAGCTTCGCACATTGCACCGCGAGGAAGGTCTTACCCACGCCGGAAGGTCCGGTAAAGAGGAAAGAAGCCAAGGGACCTTTGCGATCCGGATTATAACGATTGAATGCGTCGCATTCGAAGATGGTCTGCACCACTTCGTCCACCGCATGGCGCTGACCGCGCACGACCTTGAGGAGCTCGCCTTTCAGATTCGCGATGCGCTCCGCCTCCGTGGAGAGGGGCGCTGCTTGCGCAGGGACTGCCGCGCGATCGGGCGAACTGCCGCTACCGGTTTGCGCTTCAAAGGAGAAGCCACTGCCGCCGCTCGGTTTCTTTCCCAAAGCGGAGCCGAGCCCACCAAGACCGGGGAAAGGACGCTTCGGGGCGGAAGACTCTTCGATCGTGATGGTGAAACCCTGTCCCTGCCCTTCTTGGCTCTCCGCTTCCTCCGTCTCTCCCTCGGCGCTCTCCTGCGTTTCGCCCTCCTGCGTCTCGCTCTGCTCGGGGTCACTCTGCTGCTCTTCTTCGATGGCAGCCGCCTCCGCCGCGATGATCTCCTTCTCCGCCTCGGCGAACCAAGATCTCGACGAGACCTCGTCTACGTTCTCGCTCTTCAAGCGCTCGATATCCGACGCTTTCATATCGGAGATCGTGATGACGAAGATCAGAGGATCCTGTCCCAATTTCGTTAGAAGCTCCAGCGTCCGGGTCAGGAGATCTTCTTCGTTCTCGGAGGGGAGATAATACATAAAGCGGAATTTCCCGCCGCTCTCCACGACGATATCCCCCGAGACTTCGCGAAGGAGTCCGGTGAAGTCGTCCCAAAAAGAACGTCCCTGCTTGTTGTACTCGTACAACATATCGATCGAACGCAACATTATCGTGACCTTTT